>DATGLU010000246.1:0-3871 GCA_035294045.1 Roseiarcus sp.
TGCGCGCGGATCGCCGCCCGCCAGGCCGCCGGGTCCTTCGCCTCATCCAATTCGGGCGCGCTCGCGCGCAGCACGATATGCGCGTAGAGGTCGAGAAAGCGCTTATGCGCGTTGCGCGCGAAAGCCGGATCGCCGCATTCGGCGGCGAGCGCCGCTTCCGCCGCGTCGTTCGCGCCGAGATTGAGCACGGTGTCCATCATGCCAGGCATCGAGACCGGCGCGCCGGAGCGCACCGAGACGAGCAGCGGGCGCGGCCCTTCGCCGAAACGGCGGCCGGTCTTTTCCTCCAGCCAGGCGATCGCCGCCTCCAGCTCCTCGTTCAACCCGGCCGGCGGCGCGCCGGCGGCGAGATAGGCGTTGCACGCGGCCGTGGTCACAACGAAGGCCGGCGGCGCATTGAGGCCCAGCGCCTGCATGCGCGCCAGCGACCACGCCTTGCCGCCGATCAAGGCGCGCTGCGGCTCGCCTTCGCCATCAAGACCGAGCGTCCATTGTCCGAAAGCGAGCGTCATCGGGACGCCCTATTCCTGGCGCTCGCGCCGCATCAGGCGCAGCAGGTCTTCGTGCAGCTCGAACCAGAGTGTGTGATAGCTCTCGATCTTGGCGTCGCTGACCCAGGCGACCGCGCCCTGCTCGGCTCTGTCCAGCGCCGCGGCGAGCTTATCGCGATAGATGCGCATGCGCGGAACCGCGCTGGCGAGCTGATCAAGCGCCGCCTCGGCGCGCTCGTGGAAGTCGCCGAGGCGGTCGATGATCTTGGCGTCGTACTCCTTGTCGCTGTGATCGTTCGGCACGCGCTCGCCGCCGGCCGCTATCGTCTGCCACTCGGTGATGAGCTGCTTCAGCGCGGGGTTGAGACGCTCGAAGGCGGCATAGCCGGCCTGAAAGGCAGGATTGGCCCGCACGTCCTCGTAGAGGCGCGAATAATCGGAATCGAGCAGCATGCGCGCGGCCGGGGCGAGCAGGTAGCGGCCCTGCGCCTCGACCGCCCGCTTGCCGGCGACCAGCTTGGCGAGCGTCTCGCGCACCGCCTCCACATCGAGGCCGAGAATGCCGGCGACGTCCTCCGGCGTCGCGTGCTTCTTGATCGCGAGGCCGTGCATGACAAGATGCGCATCGTTCATGTCAGCGGCTCCTTTCCAGCCGCGCGCTCGTCCATGGCGGCGACGACGCGGTCGCGCACGGCGCGGCGCAGGATTTTGTTGGCCGAGGTCTTCGGCAGCTCAGGCCAGATCTCGATCCCTTTCGGGCGCTTGTAGCTGGCGAGCTTGTCGCGCACATGCGCCATCACTTCCTCGGCGTCGAGGCCGGGCCGGCCGGCGACGACGGCGTAGACGCGCTCGCCCCATTTCTCGTCGGGCAGGCCGATCACCGCGGCTTCGACGACGCCGTCACACGCGAGCAAAACGTCCTCGACTTCGCGCGGATAGACATTGTAGCCGCCGGAAATGAGCAGGTCGTTCTTGCGGTCGACGAGGTAGAAAAACCCGTCGGAATCCATGTAGCCGAGATCGCCGGTATGCAGCCAGCCATTGCGGAAGGCCTGCGCCGTCGCCTCCGGATTGTTCCAGTAATAGGCCATGGTCTGCGGCCCGCGACAAACGATCTCGCCGCGCTCGCCGGGCGCCAGCGGCCGATCCTGCTCGTCGAACACGGCGACGTCGACGATGGTGAACGGCCGGCCGCACGAGCCGACGCGATCATGGTCCTCCGGCTTGAGGCAGGTGATGACCATCGGGCTCTCGGCCTGGCCGTAGGTCTGGGCGAAGATGCGGCCGAACCGTTTCTCGGCCCGCTTCAGCAAGGCCGGCGCGATCGGCGAGGCGCCATAGCTGATCGAGCGCAGCGCGAAGTCCGCCTCTTCGACGCGGGGCGCTTCAAGCACCATCGCGAGCATGGTCGGCACGAGGAACGTATGCTCGCAGCGCTCGCGCGCGGCGAGCGTGACGAATTCCGCCGGATCGAATTTCGCCATGACAAGCGAGCGCAGCCCCCGGGTCAGCGAAGGCAGGAAGAACGCGCCCGAGGCGTGGGCGATCGGCGCGGCGTGCAGGAAGGTCTCGCCGCGGCGTAAATCCGGGGTCAGATCGGCGAGGAAAGAGGAAAGCTCGGCAAGCTCGCCGCGCGTCGTCAGCGTCACCGCTTTCGAGCGCCCGGTCGTACCTCCCGTATAACCGAGCCGATAGGGCGCATCGAGCGGACGATCCACGGCGCAAGGCGCATCCGCGCCCGACGCAGCGAGCGTTTGCAACTCGGCCGGCCCGATCGGGCGCTCGACGCCGAGCCGGGCGATGTCGGCCGCCGAGATCAGATTGTGGATGACGCCGCGGCTGCCGCTGTCGCGCAGCTTGAAGGCGTGATTGTCGAGCGTCTCGCGGGCATTCAGCGCGACGCGGACAAGGCCGCTTTTGGCAAGGGCGTAGTAGACGACGAGGCAATCGACGCCGTTCGGCAGGAGGACGCCGACGCGGTCGCCGGGCGCAAATCCGCTCGCCAGCAGCGCATTGCCGAGCCGGTCGGTCAGCTGGTCGAACTCGCAGAACGAGACGACGCGCTCGCCTTCGGCCAGGCAAGGCGCGGAGCCGTAATGGAGCGCGGCGCGGCGGATCAGGCTTCCGATCTGCATGTCGCCGCCCTTGCCCGTCAGCGCGAAGAGGCGCGCAGCTTTTCGACATCGGCGCGCTTGAGCCGCGAGCCTTTGCCCTTGAGCAGGCGCGAATTGGCCTGGTCGAGCTTGTAGAGCTCGTCGGCGAGCGGCTCGCCGGCATGGTATTTGACCCAGGTCTCGCAGAGGTGCCGGTATTTCGGCTCGAGCGCCGGCGGCCGCGCCTCGCGCGCCAGCCGGTTGTACTCGGCGAGGTCGATAACGCCGCGCGTCGTGTTGTAGCGGTCGAGCTTCGCCGGTAGATGGCTTGCGCCGGGATAGATCGGACCGCTTGTCGGCGTATAATCCTCGCCTTGCAGGATCGAATAGGGGATAAGCGAATAGAGGCGCTGCGGCGCGTTAGAGTGCTGCATCATCGTATATTCGCTGAGGCGGTGCGAGGGATGCGCGCCGATACACAAGCCGACCAAGGCGTCGCGGCTATATTCGTCGTTGAACAGCGGACGAAAGCGCTCGGCGCGCTCGTCGACCGTCATCCAATCGGCGACCTCGTAGACGCCTGCGACATGGGCGAGGTCCTTGACGATCGAGAAATAGGTGATCGCGCCGGCGTCCATCATCTGGTCGCGCGACCAGCCGGCGACGCGCCGCCAAAGCTTATTGTTGGCGTCCTTGACCTTCTCGGTCAGCGACCGGAAGCAATTGGTCAGCTCCTCGCGCGAGCCCATGGCGACCGGCAGATAGCCGTCGGAGAGCGAATCCGAGGTGTAGAGGCCGACGCCGACCAGCTTGTCGGCGGCGAATTCCGGCTTCGATTCGAAGCTGCCCCAATCGTCGACGAGGTAGAAATGGCAGTCCTTGACCGCCATTGTGACGGTCAGGTTGTTGTAAGGAACGTCGCGCGCGACATCGTCGAGCCAGGGGAAATCACTCTCGGACAGGTCCATGAAGTCGCGCACGATCATCTCGCGATCATCGGCGAGCTTGTACGGGCCGGAATTGTGCAGGCTGATGCGGCTTTCGCAGGAGATCAGGAAGCCGTATTGCGAAGCGGCGGCCATGAAATTCTGCGCCGCCTCGTGCAATGCGTCGCCCTGCTTGCAATCGTACATATCGGCGTGGAAAACCTGGATGCGCCGCTCGGGCAGGAACTGGCCGCGATGGCCGAACTCCTTATTGGTGATGTGGCCGTTATTGCGGTGCCAGGAGAGCTGGAAGCGCTTCCAGAAATCCATGACATAGATCAGGTCCTCGACCGCGTCTTGC
>DATGLU010000247.1:0-3093 GCA_035294045.1 Roseiarcus sp.
AAAGGCAAAAAGCTCAAAGGCAAGGAGGTCTGGGGCTTCCTCGACCAGCCCAAGCCCTGGGGCGGGTTCCAGTTCTATTTCACCGGCAGCCGCGCCACGGCCTATGTCAAATATCCCGGGGAGAAGAACTGGCTGTTCGACGAGAACATGAAGCCGCTCGTCAACAATCCCGGCTGGGTGCGGGCGATCCAAGACATCGTCGACGCTTTGCCGTCCGAGCCGCCGGATCAGATCAACGCCGATCCCGGCACGAGCGCCTTCCAGCAATTCCTGACCGGCACGGGGTCCTTGCTCGAATGGTGGGGCGATATCGGCACTGTCGCTAAGACGAGCGACACCGCGACGATCGGCGACGTGCTCGATTTCGACATCCTGCCGGCTTCCGACGACGTCTACAACTTCCGGAAGAAGGCCTGGGAGAAGCTGCCGAGCGGGCCGAACGTTGCGCCGAACATGGCCTATCTCGGCTGGGGCATCTATGTGATGAAGTCGGTCGATTCCGATTCCAAGCGCCATAAGGCGGCTTGGAGCGCCGCCGCTCATCTCGGCGGAAAAGACCTTTCGATGTGGACGGCGGCCTATCCATCCGGGTTCCAGCCCTACCGGAAGAGCCACACCAATCTCGATCTCTGGGCGCTTGCCGGGTACGATAAGAAGTATATTGGCTCCTATATGGACTCGCAGTCGACCTCCTATAATCATCCGAACTCGGCGATCGAGCCGCGCATCCCCGGCATTTTCCAATATTACAGCATCGCCGAGGACGAGCTGACGCATGTCTTCGCCGGCAAGGAGACGGCGCAGGAGGGCGCCGACAAGGTCGCCGCGGCGTGGGAGAAGCTGACCGACAAGCTCGGCCGCGAGAACCAGATCAAGTACTATCGCATTGCGATGGGCATCGCCTGACGAGGGCGGTCACAGCTCGCGGCGGCGCCCGGCCGCCGCGGGCGCTTGCAGGACGAAGCGTCGAGCATAAGTTTTGCCGCGCCGTCGAAAGGAACAGGGTGGGTTGATTGGTGGAAGGCGGCAAGCTCGAAGTGTTGCAAACGAACCGCTCGGGCGAAAGCGCCGCGCTCGGGCGCTGGCTGTTTCGGGCGGCGTCGGTTGTGTTGATCCTTGTCGCGGCGCTGCAAATTCTCAACTCGACTCACGTGATCGAGGTCGGGTTCAAGGACTGGCGTCCGCTTCTTTTCGTCTTTCTCGCCTGGAGCGTCGCCCTCGGCCTTAGCCAGGTGCTGACCCGCGGCGAGGCCGGCCAGCAAGCGCTCTTCGTTCTGCCGGCGCTGCTCTTCACCGTAGCGATGGTGATCTTTCCGACCGTGTTCGGCCTTTACATCGCCTTCACCAATTGGAATCTCAACGGCGCGTCGACCCACCATTTCAACGGCGTCGACAACCTGATCACGCTTTGGAACGATTCCTATTTCTGGAACGCGCTCGGCAACATGGTGTTCTATGTGCTGACGGTGCTCGTCCAATACGCCATCGCGTTCGGGCTGGCTTTGCTCCTCAACGCCGAGATCCGGGCGCGAAAGTTCTTCCGCGTTGCGTTTCTGCTCCCCTTCATGCTGAGCCCTGTCGCCGTAAGCTGGATGATCGGCAAGTCGATCATGGAGAACCGGTTCGGCCCGGCCGCCAGCCTGGCGCGCGCGCTCGGCTGGGAGAATCCGGCCTTCTTCACCTCGCCCTGGATCGCCCGGACCAGCATCGCGGTGATGGACGGCTGGGTGTGGATTCCGTTCATGATCATCATGCTGCTCGCCGGCCTCCAGGCGCTGCCGACCGAGGTGAAGGAGGCGGCCAAGGTCGACGGCGCCAGCGGCTGGCAGATGTTCAAAGGGATCACCTTTCCGCTGATGCTGCCGGTCAGCATGACGGCGATCATCATCCGGATCATTTTCGAGTTGAAGCTCGCCGACATCGTCATCAACGTCACCGCCGGCGGGCCGGGCGGCGCGACGGATACGGTTTCGAGCTACATCTATCGGGTCTATCGCGATCGCTCGGATGTCGGCTACGGCACGATGATCGCCGAGGTCTATCTGATCCTGATCATCATCTTCATTACTCTGCTGATGAAGGCGACGAGCCGGTACATGCGCAAGATGGTCTAGAGCGGGATGAAATCGGTTAGCGCCGTCATTGCGAGGAGCGAAGCGACGAAGCAATCCATTCGTAGGGCGGAGACCTTTGGGTGGATTGCTTTGCTTCGCTCGCAATGACAGTAGTGAGAGGAGCCGCGTGAATTGAGCGCCGAGGTTGCGATCGGAACGCCGAGCAAGGCTCGCGCCGCGGAGCGCGCGACGTCGCGCGTCTGGGCGCATATCGGCGGCCGCGCGCTGATCTATGCCGCGCTGATCGTCTGGACCTTCATCGCGCTGTTCCCGCTCTATTGGACCTTCACCACCTCGTTCAAGCTCGGCCGGGACGTCACCCAGGGCCACATGATCCCCTGGGTCGATTTCATGCCGAGCTGGAAGGGCTGGCAATCGCTCGGCCTGTCGCCGGATTCGATCTTCCAGAGCTGGCAGTCGCGCGACGAATTCATCAAGCGCTTCGTCAACAGCGTTATCGTCACGCTCGGCGCGTCGGCATTGGCGCTGGCGCTCGGCTCGATGGCGGCCTACGGCCTCAGCCGCTTCAACTATCGCCTCGGCCGCTGGGGCAATAAGGACATTTCGTTCTTCTTCCTGTCGCAACTCATTCTGCCGCCGGTCGTTCTGGCGATGCCGTTCCTGGTTCTCTACAAGGAGCTGGCTCTGCTCGACACCAGGATCGGCCTCATCCTCGTCTATACGCTGATGGTGCTGCCGATCGTCATCTGGGTGATGCGCGATCAGTTCGACACGATCCCGACCGAGATCGAGCAAGCGGCGATGGTCGACGGCTGCTCGATCTGGGGCGCCTTCTTCCGCGTCGTGCTGCCGATCGCGCTTCCCGGCATGGTCGCCGCCTTCATTCTGTCGATCGTCCTCTGCTGGAATGAGTATTTCTTTTCTTCGCTCCTCACCGGCTTCGACGCCCAGACCCTGCCGGTGATGGTGGCGAGCCAGACCGGCTCGCAAGGCATCAATTGGTGGTCGATGGCCGCGC
>DATGLU010000248.1:0-6061 GCA_035294045.1 Roseiarcus sp.
CACCTCGGCCATCAGCACGCTGATATTGCGCTGGCGGCGCAGCAGCGCCCGACTCGCCGCGGCGATGTCGGCCGGCGACAAGGCCGCGGTCGCCACCTGATACAGCAGCGGCTGGAAGAGATGATGGTTGGTACGGTCGACCAGCGTGATCTCGGCGTTGACGCCTTTCAGGCCCTTGGCCGCCGCCATGCCGCCAAAGCCGGCGCCGACAATCACGATGCGCTTACGATGGGCCGAATCGATCATGAGGCGCTCCGCTCTGGAAGATCCAAGGCCTGCGCTTACCCTCATCCGGCGCTTCGCGCCACCTTCTCCCGCAAGCGGGAGAAGGGAATTCTGGTCGCGGTCGACAAGCCGCAACGTTGTAGCCGCGGTCGGCGACCGCGGCTACAGCAAGCCGCGGCGCGCCCCCTCTCCCGCTTGCGGGAGAGGGTTGGGGTGAGGGTACTCCGTGACGCCCCCGGCCCTACTCAGCCGCCTGCGGCGCCAATTCGCGCCGGCCGAGCGTCGCGACGGCGAGGACGAGCGCGCCGACAGCGCAAACGGCGATCGCTGCGACCATCGGCAGCGGCGTTCCGTTGAAGACGAGGCTCGCCAGCGCGATGGTCACGCCGCCCGCCGCCATTTGCAGCGTGCCGCCAAGCGCCGAGGCGAGACCGGCGAGCGGGCCATGCTCTTCGAGCGCCAGGACCATGGTCGGCGGAATGACCAGGCCGAGACAGGCGAAGGCGCAGAACAACAGAGCGACGAGCACGGCGAGGCTATCCGCGCCGGCTGCGGTTACCGCCAAGAGAAGCAGGGCGAAGGCCGCATAGAGCGAGACCGCGCCCATCACAACGCGCGCCATGCCGAACCGCCCGCCAAGCTTCGCCGCGAATTGCGACGAGCCGATAAAGCCGACCGCATTGACGGCGAAAAGCGCGCTGTATTGCGTCGGCGTCAGGCCGAAATGGCCCATATAGACGAAGGACGACATAGCGAGGAACACAAAGAAGCTCGCCATGCCGAAACCGCCGATAAAGGTGAGGCCGAGAAAGCGCCGATCGGTCAGGAGTTGCGCGAAGCCGCTGGCCATGCCGCGAACCGAGATCGGCGCGCGCGCTTCGGCCGGACGCGTCTCGGGCAGGAACAACAGAAGCAGCGCGAAGCTGACGAAAGCGGCGATCGTCACCGCGACGAAAACCGCGCGCCAGCCGAAGGGGACGATCAAGCCGCTGCCGATCAACGGCGCCAGGATCGGCGAAACGCTGATGACCAGCATGATCGTCGACATCAGCCGCGTCGCTTCGAGCCCGGTATGCAGATCGCGGATGATGGCGCGCGGGATCGCCATCGTGCAGGCGGCGCCGGCGCCCTGCACGAAGCGGAAGCCGACGAGCCAGGAAATATTTGGCGCGAGGCAGCAGCCGATCGAGCCGGCGATGAACAACGCCAGCCCGAAATAAAGCGGCGGCTTGCGCCCGATCATGTCCGAAATGGGGCCATAAACGATCTGGCAGAGACCGAAAGCGAGGAAAAACAATGTGAGCGTCATCTGCGTCGCCGCGGTCGAAGCATGAAGATTGGCGGCGATGTTCGGCAGAGCCGGCAGATACATGTCGATCGCGAACGGGCCGATCGCGGCGAAGAGGCCAAGCACGACGGCGTCTTTGGCGTAGCGCGAAAGCTTCAAGACTGGCCCCTTTTGCATCGAGATTGGTCCGGCAGGCGACGGCCTCGCTGCAAGGACGAGGTTGCGGCCGGGAAACCGACAGGCGTCAGATAATTTCTTATTCGCCGCGCACAAGGGCGGTCAAAAATCGCCATTGCGAGCGAAGCGAAGGCGTCCACCATTGGGCGCTGTCTTGCGAACGGATTGCTTCGCCCCTCCGCGCTCGGCGTCCTCGCCATGACGGAATAGCGGATGGAGGCCGATTTCTGATAGTTTCGGCGCAAAGGCCGAAAAGGGAGGAGTCCGCATGACGGCGCTGACCCAAAGCTATGTCCATGGCGCGAGCGACACGCCGCTGCTTGGCGAGACGGTCGGGCAATTGCTGGATCGCATGGCGGCGCAAGGGCCGGACCGGCCGGCTTTGGTCGCGCGCCACCAGAATGTCCGCTGGAGCTACGCCGAGCTGCGCGACCGCGCCAACGATCTCGCCGCCGGCCTGATCGCCCTCGGCCTCAATCCGGGCGATCGCATCGGCATCTGGTCGCCGAACAATTCCGAATGGGTGCTGACGCAATTCGCCACCGCCAAAGCCGGGCTGATCCTGGTCAACATCAACCCCGCGTATCGCGCCCACGAGTTCGAATATGCGATGAACAAGGTCGGCTGCAAGGCGCTGATCCTCGCGCCCGGCTTCAAGGGCAACGATTATCTCGCCACGTTGCGCGGCCTCGCGCCCGAGATTGACGCCGCCTCGCCCGGACGGCTGATGGCGAGCCGGCTGCCGGCGCTGAAAATCGTCATCCGGCTCGGCGCGGAGAAGAGCGCCGGCATGCTCAATTTCGCCGATATCGCCAAGCCGGCCAGCAAGGCCCAGCTCGCCGATCTCGCCAAGCTGGAAGCAAAGCTGCAATTCGACGATCCGATCAACATCCAATTCACCAGCGGCACGACCGGCGCGCCGAAAGGCGCAACGCTGACCCATCACAACATCGTCAATAACGGCTATTTCATCGGCGAGGCGATGCGGCTGACGCCGGCCGACCGGCTGTGCATTCCGGTGCCGTACTATCATTGTTTCGGCATGGTGCTCGGCAACCTCGCTTGCGTGACGCATGGCTCGTGCATGGTCTCGCCGTCGGAAGGATTCGATCCGCTCGCCGTGCTCGAAACGGTTCAAGCGGAGCGCTGCACCGGCCTGCACGGCGTGCCGACCATGTTCATCGCCATTCTCGGCCATCCTGAATTCAAGCGCTTCGATCTTTCTTTCCTGCGCACCGGCATCATGGCCGGCTCGCCCTGCCCGGTCGAAGTGATGCGCCGCGTCAATTCGGAAATGCATATGAGCGAGGTGACGATCGCCTATGGCATGACAGAGACGAGCCCGGTCAGCTTCCAGAGCGCCTATAACGATCCGCTCGAGCGCCGCGTCTCGACGGTCGGGCGCATCCAGCCGCATATCGAGGTCAAGATCGTCGACAATGAGGGACGGATCGTCCCGCCCGGCACGCCGGGCGAATTGCTGACCCGCGGCTATTGCGTGATGCGCGGCTATTGGGGCGACGCCGAGGGCACGCGCAAGGCGATCGACGAGGCGCGCTTCATGCATACCGGCGACCTCGCGACGCTCGATGCTGAGGGCTATTGCAACATTGTCGGCCGGATCAAGGACGTGGTGATACGCGGCGGCGAGAACATCTATCCGCGCGAGATCGAGGAATTCCTCTATACGCACCAGGCGATCGCCGACGTGCAGGCTTTCGGCGTGCCGGACAAGCATTACGGCGAGCAGCTCTGCGTCTGGATCAAGCTGAAGAAGGACGCCAAGCTGAGCGAGGAAGACGTCGTCGCCTATTGCCGCGCGTCGATCGCGCATTACAAGGCGCCGAAATATGTCCGCTTCGTCGAAGACTTCCCGATGACGGTGACCGGCAAGGCGCAGAAGTTCATTATGCGCCAGAAGATGATCGAGGAACTGGGGCTGGTCGAGGAGAAGACGGCTTAAACCCTTCTCCCCGCCAAGCGGGGAGAAGGTGGCGCGAAGCGCCGGATGAGGGGCAGCGCGGGACTCGACAGGTACGTGCCTCCCCACTCAGGCGCTCTCCTCGCTTTGCGAGGCGCGGGTCATAGCGCCGGCGTCGCTAACGCTCCTTCAACCAACGCCGGATCGCGGTCGATGACGGTCAGATAGCTCTTCGCCGCCGTGTCCGGCTCGCGCCGCCCATATTCCCAATTCCTGACCGCGTCGATATCGAAGCCGAAGCGTAGCGCAAATTGTTCCTGCGAAAGGCCAAGCCGTTCGCGCAAGCGTCGCACATCGACAGCGCGCGGCGTCAATGTCGCCGTCACAAAACCGGCGCCGCGCAATTCTTTCGCCAGAGCGCCGACGCTCTCGACGACGGGAACGGTCAAAACGATTCTGCCCTCGTTCACGGCGGCCTCGATGGCGCGCTTCGCCTTGAGCATCGATAGGCCGCGTCGCCTGAGCGCGAGAATCGCGTCAATCGTTTTGACGCGGCGCATATCGGGTAGCGGTTTCAGAGCCACGACTTCTGGCGAACCTGAGTGGACGAGGTCGACGGCCTGGCTTGGCCCCAGTCGTGCGAACTTCTCCTTCAACGCGGATTTCGTCATAGTCCAATTCCTCCATGATCGCCTGGGCGATCAGCCGAAGGTTCGCGATCCCGATATCGTTGGGTTTGACGCCGCGCGACGAGATATGAACCCCAGCCGCTATCAGAATGCGGCCGCTCTCGCGCGGTTCGCCCATTATGAGCAGGGCTCCGTGCGGCGTCGTCACCTCGATTGTCGTAACCGGGTCCGACGTGTCTTCGTCGATCAATCGAAAAGACACGTCGGCGCGCGCCCAACGCATGATCATGCTATGCCAATGGCACAGTATAATCAAGAGGCGTCACCTCACACATCCAAATTCGCGACGCTCAGCGCGTTGTCCTGGATGAATTCCCGCCGCGGCTCGACGACATCGCCCATCAGCTTGACGAAAATGTCGTCCGCCTCGTCGACCTCCTTCACCTTGACCTGCAGCAGCGTGCGCGCCTCCCGGTCGAGCGTCGTCTCCCAGAGCTGGTCCTTGTTCATCTCGCCAAGGCCTTTGTAGCGCTGCATGGTGACGCCCTTGCGCCCGGCCTCCGTCACCGCCTCCAACAGCGCGCTCGGGCCGGAAACGCTTCTTTCGTCGCCGCGCCGCGCGAAAACGGCGCGGCCGGCGAAAGCTTCGCCGACATGGCGGGCGTGCTCGTCGAGCCGGCGCGCCTCGGCCGACGCGAGCAGGCCGGAATCGAGGACGATCGCCTGACGCACGCCGCGCACCTCGCGGCTCAGCACATAGCCGCCCGCCTCGACGCGGCCTCGCCAGCCGCGCTCGATGTCCTCGGCCGAGGCGTCGAGCCGCGCCGCGATCGCCGCCGCGCGCGCCTGGGCTTGGGCTTCGTCGAGATCGCCGAGCGGCTTCAAAGCGCCGGCGAGCGCCGCCTGCTCCACGGCGCGCCGGTCATAGCGCGTGTGCAATTGCGTCATCACATGGCGCATGGTGCGCGCTTCCTCGACCAGCGCGGCCAGGTCCGCGCCGGCGCGGCTTTCGCCGCTGGCGAGGCGCAGCACGGCCCCTTCCAGCCCGGCGTCGACGAGATAGTCTTCGAGCGCGCGCTCGTCCTTCAGATACTGTTCCGATTGCCCGCGCTTGACCTTGAACAAAGGCGGCTGGGCGATGAACAGATGGCCGCGCTCGATCAGCTCCGGCATCTGCCGGAAGAAGAAGGTCAGAAGCAGCGTGCGGATATGCGCGCCGTCGACATCGGCGTCGGTCATGATGATGATCTTGTGGTAGCGCAGCTTGTCGACATCGAAATCGTCGCGGCCGATGCCGGCGCCGAGCGCGGTGATCAGCGTGCCGATCTGCTCGCTCGATAGCATCTTGTCGAAACGCGCGCGCTCGACATTGAGGATTTTGCCTCGCAAGGGGAGCACCGCCTGGAATTCGCGGTTGCGGCCCTGCTTGGCGGTGCCGCCGGCCGAGTCGCCCTCGACGATGAAGATTTCCGACTTGGCCGGATCGCGCTCCTGGCAATCGGCGAGCTTGCCGGGCAGGCTCGCCACATCGAGCGCGCCTTTGCGCCGGGTGAGCTCGCGCGCCTTTCGCGCCGCCTCGCGCGCCTGCGCCGCCTCGACCACTTTGCCGACCACCGCGCGGGCCTCGGCGGGATGCTCCTCGAACAATCGGCCGAGCGCCTCGTTGACAATGCCCTCGACCACCGGCCGCACTTCCGAGGAGACCAGCTTGTCCTTGGTCTGCGACGAGAATTTCGGGTCCGGGGCCTTGACCGAGAGCACGCAGGTCAAGCCCTCGCGGCAATCGTCGCCCGAGAGATCGACCTTCTCCTTCTTGCTGAG
>DATGLU010000249.1:0-3183 GCA_035294045.1 Roseiarcus sp.
TAGAGGCTTGGTCTTACTGACGTCCTCGCGCGGCAGGCGCAAAATGCGGGCGAGTTCTTCGATGATGATGTTCGCGACTTCGCGGCGCGCCTCGTCAAGCGGCAAGCGCGCGGCGAGCTCGCGAAGGTCAATGACGTTGCGCGAGGGAGCCGCGGCGCTCTCGCCATTGAGCAAGCGCTTATAGGTCGGCGAATTGAGCAGCGGCAGATGCGTCCGCGCCGTCGACCAATTCACGTCGGCGATCACCATGACGCCGCCGCCGCTCGCTTCGCCTTGCAGCGAGAGCGCCTCGGCCATGAGATCGAGCGCGGCGCGCGCGTCCATTCCCTTGACGCCGGAACGCGCCGCGAGCGCGTCGCGCACCGCGCTCTTGCGCGCCAGGATTCCGACATCGGCGATCGCGCCCCAGGCGACGGCGAGCGCCGGCCGGCCGGCTTGACGGCGGCGGCGCGCCAGGCCTTCGAGGAAGCCGTTGGCCGCCACATAGCCGCCCTGGCCCGGATTGCCGATGATCGTCGTCGCGGACGAGAACAGGACGAAATAATCGAGCGCCATGTCGCGCGTTAAGTGATCGAGAATCTCCGCGCCGGCGATTTTCGGCCATAGCACTTTTAAAAGGCGCGTCTCATCCATATTGGCGACGATCGCGTCGTCGAGAACCATCGCCGCATGCATTACGCCGACCAGCGGCGGCATCGAAACGGCGATTTTTTTGAACATCGCCTCGGATGATTTCGGATCGGCGATGTCGAGCGCTTCGATCAGCACTTCGGCGCCCAGGCTGCGCATCCGCGCCACCGCCTCGCGCGCCTCCTCGTTGCCCGCGCCGGACCGGCCGACCAGGACCAGATGACGCGCGCCGCGCTCGATCAGCCACAAAGCGGCGGCCAAGCCAAAGCCGCCGAGGCCGCCGGTGATCAGATGCGTGCCGTTCGGATTGACGACGAAGGGGCGTTTTGCCGCGCCCGACGCCGGGCTCTCCTTCGGCGGACGCACCAGGATTTTCCCGATATGGCCGGATTGCTGCATCAGCCGCATCGCGTCGACGATTTCGCTATGGGCGAAGACGCTATAGGGCAGCGGCGACAAGTCGCCGGACGCGAAGAGCGCCAGCGTCTCAGTGAACAGACGGCGCGACAGTTCCGGCCGCGCCTTCAGCAACTGGTCGAGGTCGACGCCGAAATAGCTTAAGTTGCGCCGGAACGGCCTCAAGCCGATCGGCGTGTTGGCGAGGTAGTCGCGCTTGCCGAGTTCGACGAAACGGCCGAAGGGCTGCAGCAGCCCGATGCTGCGCTCCATCGCCTCGCCGGCAAGGGAGTTCAACACGACCGCGACGCCGCGCCCTTCCGTCGCCGCCATGACGTCGTCGACGAACGCGCCGGAGCGCGAATCGAACGCATATTCGGCGCCGAGCGCGCGGGCGAGATCGCGCTTTTCCGGCGAGCCGGCGGTGACGATCGCCCGCGCGCCGCGCCATTGCGCGATTTGCAGGGCCGCCAAGCCGACGCCGCCGGCGCCGCCATGGATCAGCACCCATTCGCCGCGCTGCAGATCGGCGCAGGAGATGAGGCCGTAATAGGCGGTGAGGAAGGCGACCGGGATCGTCGCCGCCGCCTCTGAAGGAATGGTCGCCGGCAGCGGCGCGACATGCTCGGCCTCGACGATCAGATGGGCGCTGAACGCGCCGCCGCAAAAGCCGACGACCTCGTCGCCGACGCGCAGGTTGGCGACGCCCTCGCCGAGCCGGGTCACCCGGCCGGAAAATTCCAGTCCGAGAGTCGGGCCGGCGAACCCGTCTTCGAGCATCTCGTCCGGCAGGACCGAGAGCGCCCACATGACGTCGCGGAAATTGAGGCCGGTCGCGGCGACTTCGACCTCGACCTCGCCCGCTTTCGGCGCCGCGCGCAAGGCCGGCCGCCAATGCAGGCGGTCGAGGCCGCCCTCGACGCTCTTTTCGAGCCGATAGGTCCGCAAATCCTCTGCGCCGCCGGACGCCGCTTCAGGGATCGGCGGCGCGTCGTAGCGCAGCGCCTTGACGCTGTCATTGTGGATGGCGACATCCGTCTCGTCCGTCTCAGAGAGGACGAACGCCGCCAGCTTTTTGGCGATCTCGGCCGTCTCGCCGGCCATTGCGATGCGGCGGAAATCGATCGCCGGCGCTTCGTTGGCGAGCGTGCGCACGAAGCTGAACACCGCCTCGGCGGCCGGGCCGTCAACCCGGCGCACCGCCGTGAAAATCTGCAATTTGCCGGCGCTCGGCCGCAAGGCGAGATCCTTGAGCGCCAGGCAATGCGCGGCGACCCGGGCGACGCCGTCGCCCTTCGCCTCGGGGGCCAGCCACAAAAGCTTTGCGGTCTTCTCCGTCTTGACGCTCGGAATGTCCTTGGGCGGGACGAACCGGCACACCGCGCCGCCGGCGGCGAGCGCCTCCTTCAAGGCGTCGGCGAAAGGATCGACGTCGCAGGTTTCCCGCAACACGACCACCTCGCCGGAAAAGCCCGGTCTCGCCGCTTTGCCGGGCGCTTGCGCCAGGATGAGGATGGCCGGATCGGCCTCGGTCGCAATCAGGGCCGTCTTCACGCCGGCTGCGCCCGAGCGCGCCAACAGCGCGCTCCAGTCGTCGCTGGCGCGCAGGCGCGCGCCCTCTTCGTCGTACCAATCGTCGCTGAGGCCAAAGACCAGATTTTGGAACAAAGACGGCGCCGGCTCGATGGCGGCGAAGGCGGCGTTGGCCGCGCATTTCTCGAAGAGGCGGGCAAGCGCGCCGCGCTTGGCGCAAAGCGCCGAGAGCCCGCCGACGCTGACGACGAGATCGAAAGCGTCGTTCGGCAGAGCGTCGAGATCGCTAAAGAACGCGGTCTCGGGCGCCCGGCCATGGCTGATCCGCGCCCGCTCCAAGCGTCGCGCGTCGAGATCGAAAATCGTCACCGACGCGCCGCGTTCGGCGGCGAAACGCAGCGTCTCGGACGTCGCCGCGCCGTGACCAATTTGCAGGATGCGGAGCGCCGGCCCGCCCGGCGCGGCCTTGGTCATCGTTCGAAGCCGGGCGCTGAGCGCCTTGGCGGCCGCCAAGGCGAAAGAAGAGCGCGATTCGAAGGCTTCGCGGGCCGAGTCCGGCGCGCCGGTCAATTCGCCTTCGCCGCACCCATAGGCGCGAAGCGTCGCGCCGATATGGGCCGCGAG
>DATGLU010000250.1:0-3041 GCA_035294045.1 Roseiarcus sp.
GCGAAGCCTATATGAGCGGCGAGCTGGCGATGGAGCAGGGGAGCGTCTTCGATCTGCTCGACCTGCTCGGCCGCAATCTGGCGCTCCGCGAAGCGCCGCCCAATCTTCTCCAACGCTTGGCGCAGCCGCCCTTGACGCTGCTGCAACAGTACAATTCGCAACGCTCGGCCCGGCGCAACGTCGCCCGCCACTACGATTTCTCCGAGCGGCTCTACCGCGCCTTTCTCGACGTCGACCTGCAATATTCCTGCGCCTATTTCGCCCGGCCGGACATGACGCTCGAAGAGGCGCAGACCGCCAAGAGGCGCCATATCGCCGGCAAGCTGCTGCTTGAATCCGGGCAGCGCGTGCTCGATATCGGCTGCGGCTTCGGCGGCCTTGCGCTGCACCTTGCGCGCAGCGCCGATGTCGAAGTCCTCGGCGTGACCCTGTCGCGCGAGCAGCTCGATGTCGCGCAAAGGCGGGCGCGAGAAGCCGGGCTTGAAAGCCGCGTCCGCTTCGAGCTGGCCGATTACCGCGCCCTACAGGGCAAGTTCGACCGCATCGTGTCGGTCGGCATGTTCGAGCATGTCGGCAAGCCGCAATATTCGAAATTCTTCGCCGCAATCGCGCGGCTTCTCGATGCGAGAGGCGTCGCGTTGCTCCATGCGATCGGCCGGATGCGCGGGCCGGGCCTCACCAGCGCCTGGATCAGACGGTACATCTTTCCGGGCGGCTATATCCCGGCATTGTCGGACGTTGCGCCGGTCGTCGAGCGCAGCGGGCTTTGGCTGACCGATCTCGAAGTACTGCGCCTGCATTATGCCGCGACGCTGCGCCATTGGCGCCAGCGCTTCCTCGCCAATCGCGCTTCGCTCGCCGACCTCTATGACGACCGCTTCTGCCGGATGTGGGAGTTCTACCTCGCCGCCAGCGAGACGAGCTTTCGTCATGGCGGCTTCATGGTGTTTCAGGCGCAATTGGCGCATGCGCTCGACGCCGCGCCGTTAACCCGCGACTACATGACCGACGCGGATCGAGGCGTTGCGACTTCCCCTCGCCCCGCGCAGCGGGGAGAGGGTGGCCGCGAAGCGGCCGGGTGAGGGGCTGCGCCGAGCTTGCCGATTGGCGATTCATAAGGCGCGTACCTTTAGAGTCCTGCGCCGCCCCTCATCCGGCGCTTCGCGCCACCTTCTCCCCGCGAGGCGGGGAGAAGGGATTTTTCCGCGCCAATTTGAGCCTGCCAGATCGGATATGCTAAGACGCCGTTCAACTTACGACCCTTGCGGGGATGACAATGACCTCCCTCCGGTCCGTCGCACAGGAATCAGAGACTGTCGGTGCGGCGATGCGCGCCGTCGGCGCGGCTGCGCGGGCGGCGGCGCGCGCCCTCGCCAATGCGCCGCGCGCCCAGAAGGACCGCGCCTTGACGCAAGCCGCGGCGGCGCTCCGCGCCCGCGCTGGCGAAATTCTCGCCGCCAACGCCCGCGATCTTGCCGCGGCGAAGGCGCGCGGCCTCGCCGCCGCCTTTCTCGACCGCTTGACGCTGGACGGGACGCGCATCGAGGCGATGGCGCGCGGCCTCGAAGAGATCGCCGCCTTGCCCGATCCGGTCGGCCGCGTCCTGGCGCGTTTCGAGCGCCCAAACGGGCTTCTCATCGAGCGCGTCGCGACGCCGCTTGGCGTCGTCGGCGTGATCTATGAGAGCCGGCCGAACGTCACCGCCGACGCCGGCGCGCTTTGCCTGAAATCGGGCAACGCCGCGGTGCTGCGCGGCGGCTCGGACAGCTTCCATTCGTCGGCCGCGATCCATGCCTGCCTGGTCGAGGGCCTGCGCGGCGCCGGCCTGCCCGAGGCGGCGATTTCGGCCGCGCCGTCCGCGTCGCGCGAGGCCGTCGCCGAAATGCTGGCCGGCCTTGGCGGCGCGCTCGACGTGATCGTGCCGCGCGGCGGCCGGAGCCTGGTCGAGCGCGTGCAGAAGGAAGCGCGCGTGCCGGTCTTCGCCCATCTCGAAGGCGTCGTACATGTTTATGTCGATCGCGCCGCCGATCTCGACAAGGCGACCAAGGTGCTGGTCAACGCGAAGCTGCGGCGCACGGGCGTTTGCGGCGCGGCCGAGAAGCTGCTCGTCGACAAGGCTTGCGCGGCGACGCATCTGAAGCCCTTGGTCCAGGCGCTGCTCGACAGGGGCTGCGCGGTGCGCGGCGACGGCGCCGCGATGGCCGCCGATCCGCGCGTGACCAAGGCGAGCGAGGAGGATTGGCGCGCCGAATATCTGGACGCGATCATCGCCGCCAAAGTCGTCGACGGGCTCGACGCCGCGATTGCGCAGATCGAGACCTATGGGTCGCACCATACCGACTGCATCGTGACCGAGGATCGGGAAGCGGCCGAGAAATTCCTGAAAGAGGTCGACTCGGCGATTGTTCTGCACAACGCCTCGACCCAATTCGCCGATGGCGGGGAGTTCGGCTTCGGCGGCGAGATCGGCATCGCCACCGGCCGCATGCACGCGCGCGGCCCTGTCGGCCTCGAGCAACTCTGCACGTTTAAGTACAAAGTGCGTGGCGACGGGCAGGTGAGGCCGTAAGCGAATCGCATCCCCTCTCCCGAAGGGGAGAGGGGCAGGGGTGAGGGGTACGGCGTCTCAAGAAGAGGCGATTCGGTAGGGTTTTATAGTACGTTGTCGGATTTTATACGCTATAAAAATCATCCCGACTTCCGGCATGCAGCAGCGCTTGTCCCGCTGGTACTAAATTCTAACCGCCGTACCCCTCACCCCCGACCCTCTCCCTTCGGGAGAGGGGAGGCTCGCCCATCACCTCCCGCATCGCCACTAGGGTCTTGAATCCCTTCACATTGGGATCGGCGAGGAACATTTCGCGGGTGAAGGCTTCGTAGCTCGCCATCGACTCGACCTGGAGGACCAGCACCCAGTCGGCCTCGCCGGTCACGTACCAACATTGCCGCACTTCCGGCCGCGCCCGCGCGCGGCGGGCGAAGGCGTCGAGAACCTTGGCGCTTTCGCGTTCGAGCGAGGCGAGCGCGATGATGGTAAGCGG
>DATGLU010000251.1:0-2646 GCA_035294045.1 Roseiarcus sp.
GGGGGTTTCAGGGCCGATATCCTCCGGCTTGGAGAAAGGAACGTCGCCATGGTTCTCGACGATCAGACCGTCGAACCCGGCGGCGCGATAGGCGCGCGCATCGGCGAGCGCGCGTTCATAGATCGGCTCGACTCCGCCGCCCGCATAGTCCGGGGCGCCGGGGAGAGGCGAGAGATGCACGACGCCGATCAGCACGTCCCTATCGCGGCCGAAAATCGCGCGCAGGGCATGGCCGCGGCTGCGCGCGACTGGTGAGGCTTTCATCTTGGCTCCTCCGCGACGGCCTCGCTGCAATTGGTCAAAATCAGAGACATCTCCGCCCGGGTTGGAAACGACGCCTGCGCGCCCGGACGGCTCACGCAGATCGCGGCCGCTTCGGCGGCGACGCGCAAAGCGGCGCTCCAGGACAAGTTCTTCGCTCTCGCCGCGATCAGGCTCCCGCAAAACACGTCGCCCGCCGCGATCGTGTCGACCGCCGGGACGCGCGGGGCGGCGACCCGCGCCTGCGTCGCGCCAGACAGCAGCACGGCGCCCTGCGCCCCGAGCGTCAGAACCGCTGCGCCCAAGCCGGCCGCCCGCAGAGCGCCGGCCGCCGCGATCGGATCGTCGCTGCGGCCCAATTCGATCGCTTCGCCTCGATTGAGGACGGCGAGATCGACCAGCGACCAATCGTATTCGCCCGGCGCATAGGCGGGCGAGGGATTGAGCACGGTCGTCGCGCCACGGCGCCTCGCCAAGGCAAGGCAGTTGCGCGATACGAGCGGGCGCAGATTGCCCTGCAGCACGACCCAATCGCCTGGCGCGATCCGGTCGGCGATTTGCGTTGCGGCGAGCGGATCAAAATGGCGCGCCGCTTCGATCAAGCTGACGATCGTATTCTCGCCGCCGCCGTCTACATAGATGACGCATCGATCGGTCGGACCGGGCCAGACCCAAAGCCCGCCAGTCTCGACGCCTTCGGCGGCGAGGCGCGAACGTATCCTCTCGCCGAGCGGGTCGGCGCCGAGAGCCGCCGTCAAGGCGACCGGTTCGCCGCAGCGCGCGATCGCGACGGCCTGATTGGCGCCCTTGCCGCCGAGATCGTCGACCGCGCTCTCGGCGACCAATGTCTCGCCCGGGCGTGGAAATCGCGCGATGCGAAGGATCATGTCGACGGCGGCGTTGCCGATGACGTGAATCATTTCCGGCGGTCCTTCGCTAACGGGCGCCGACCAGCCATTCCAGCGCCTGCCGCCACAATCGTCCGTAGCCCGGCCAGGCCGCGAAATCGTTCGGCAGCCAATGCGGGCCGATATCCGAAGTCCAAGCCAATGTGCGGCCCTTGCCGAACGCGCCGGCGACCAGCAGCGGCTTTTCGCCATATTCGGCCGACGCCGTCGCCAGCACCTCGGCGCCGGGTTTGGCCTTGACCTCGTTGAACCCCAGCAGGTCAGGCCATGGGCCGTCGAGGCCGTCGAAAATGGGGTGGCCCTTTTGCTTCAGGACCGGCGTGAAGCCCTCGGGAACTTCGATACGATCGTCATAGGGAAGAATTTCTACCGGCAGCGCCTCCTCGACCGGCGTGCCGCGATAGCGCGCGCCGCCATTGATGCCCTGAAAACTATAGTAGCCGCCGACCATCATCAGACCGCCGCCGGCCTCGACATAGGCCTTGATCAGCTTCAATCGATTGGGCGTGCGGCGTCCGTGAATCCAGGTGTCCGGATGGAGAAGCAGCGTATTGGCGCCAATATCGGAGAGGATGACGACCTGATAATCGGACAGGGCCGCCAAGGATTGCGGGAAGTCGCGCTGCGCTTCGTGGGCCGGCAAATAGCGCAGATCGAAGGGCGAGTCGCTCAAGGCCGCGACCAGCGGTTCGGCGCCGAGATGATAGGTGACGGTCGAGAACTGATCGAAGCCCTTGATATGCGTGGCGGCGCTCACCCAGGATTCGCCCGCCAACAGCGCCTTGCGCTTCCTCTCGGCCATGTTCCCTTCCCTCTTATCGATCAAGACTGGCGATCGCGCGCGCTCAGACGCGGTGAGCGGCGGAAAATACGCGACGCGGATTGTCGACGAGCATGCGATCGATGGCGCGCTGATCCATCCCATGCCGCTTCAACCGCGGCGCGAAATGCTTCAAAATGTAGCCATAGCCGAATCCGCCATAGCGGGTCAGCATCATCTTCAGAAAGACGTCTTGCGACACGAGGATCGAATCGAGATAGCCGGCGTCGGCCAATTTGCAGATCGCGATCGCGTTCTCTTCGTCGCAAGGCGATTGCGCCTGCTGATCGGCGTAGAAATAATCCATGCCGATCATATCGTATTCGAGGAATGCGCCGCGATCGGCGAGGCTGCGTTGATAGGTTTCGTCGTTCAGGCTGGGATTCATGTGGCAAAGCACGGCGTGCCTCGGATCCGCGCCTTCCGCCTCGACGACGTCGAGAACCCGGTGCGCGAGCCGCTCCCAACCCGGCAGATGAATGGAGAGCGGCACGCCGGTGCGCCGCGCCGCCCGAGCCGCGCCGCGCAGCACCTTTTCTTCTTCCGACGTGAAGTCCTTGCTGATCCCAATCTCGCCGATCAGGCCGGCGCAGACGCTCGGCTTACGGCCCGAGGCGCCGCAATCGTAAGCGATCGACTCGGCGACGTCGTCGATCG
>DATGLU010000252.1:0-5589 GCA_035294045.1 Roseiarcus sp.
ATTTGTCGGTGACCAGGGGCGCCGAGAACAGGCCGCCCGCCGCCGCCTCCCAGATCGTCACCGTCACCTGGTCGCCGACGCCGATGCGCAATTGGCTCGACGGCCGGTAATCGCCGAAACTGGCGATCGTCTTGTCCGCCCGCCGCCCGGCCAGGACCTGGGCGACGTTCATGTCGAGATCGACAAGCTCGAAGCGCTGGACCGGGGCGGAGCGCTCCGAGACGATGTCGGAGGCGGACGGCCCCTCCGTCGGTACCGAGGCGCAGCCGGCGATCGTCAGGGCGGAAGCGAGCGCGAGGGCCGGCGCATAGATGATCCGCATCGTGATGGCCCCCCCTCCAACGCAACAAGGGCCATTAGCAGCCTGCGCCGTTAATTTCCATTGAAGCCGCTCAAAACCGAACCATTTCAAAGCCCCCGTGGCCGCCAAGCCACAGATCGCGGCTATATGGGGCGGCCCGCCAGCCAGTCCTGGCCGCGCCGATAGAGCGCCTCGACTTCCGGCCCCTTGAGCCCGGGCATGTCCGGCTTGACCTTGTAGCCGATCTGGCTTTGCACATAGGCGAGGTGGCGATAGCCCTCCGGAAACCGGCCGAGCAGGCTGTCGTCGAGGCGCAGAACGGCGCTCGGGTCGACCGCGTCGAGACGATCCTTCTCGTAGATCGGCTGGCGCAGGACCAGACCCCAGCGGCCGCCGCGCTTCTCGAAGAAATCGTAAAAGCGGCCGGTGCAGACGACGTCGCAGACGATCCCCTCCGCTTTGGCCCGCTGCGAGATCGTCATCTTCGTCTGCGCGACGGCGCGCGCGCCGTCGATCTCGATCGACGAGCCGCCCTGGAAGTGGAGAATGCTGACGCCCTTTTCCCAGCCCTCCCGGCTGACCCGGATGAAGTCGTCGCAGCTTCCCTGAAACCAGGTCGCCATCATCCAGCCGTCATCGTGCCAAACCGAGCGGAAGCGATCCCAATCGCCGGCGTCGCGCCAGATAATCCAATTGTCGATCAGCTCCGCGATCGCGCGCCGGTCCCCCTCGTTTTTCATCGTTGCCCTCTCCTCATCGCGCCGCAAACCGGCCGCTTCCGCCGCCGCCGCTCCCCATGCTAAGGAGGGCGCGATGCGGGTGTAGCTCAATGGTAGAGCAGCAGCCTTCCAAGCTGAATACGAGGGTTCGATTCCCTTCACCCGCTCCAGTTTAGCCATTCGTTCAGCGTTGGATTGCAGCTTTAGGTCTAGACAGACCGCCCTGCTCCCGGAGAGATTGCAATGGGGAGCAATTGATGGCGGCCGTCGTTGGAAGCACCTGGTTCCAAGTGGGCGTGATCCCGCTCGCGTTAATGATTGTGGGGGTCTTCGCTAACCAGCTGGGCCGTCGAGACGGGGATGACAGCCCCAGGCGCAATGACTGGGCTGTGAACACCACCCTCCTGCTGATGGTTCTCGGAACCATCCTCGGAGATCTCGGCGAGAAGCAACAGCAGGTGGGCGAGCTGCTGAACCTGCTGGGCTGGCTGATCGGAGTTTTGGTGGCCGCTTTCGCCTCGTTAAGTTATGATCGATACGGTTCCTGGGAGCGTGACCAAGCCGGATTGCCCCTGAAATCAAAGCGCTGGTGGGGAGGCATCATTGGCCCAGATATCGCTGCTTTGATCATCTTCGCGGCGTTTCAGGCTCACAAGGTGAAGCTGATATGAGAAACACCCGCAGACTTGATCCAGCCGTCGCGGCCGAGCGACGCGAGGTGGACCGAACGGTCGCACGACTGAACGCAATCCGGACCGTGAGGCTGGCTAGTTTGCCAATCTTGGCTATCTCAGCATTGGGGTCTGTGGCCACCGGACCGCTCCTGTTTTCAGTCGTGGCGCTTGTCGTTGGGGCAGGACTGGTCCTTGCGAGTTGGTATGCAAGGCGTGACAGAGGACGTTTGGACTATCTTCTGAGGGACCTCGAGAGCCATCACGCGGTTGAACACGCGGAAGCGCAGAAAATATCTTTTACCGCCAATAGCGCCACAGTGGGCGGTTAGCGCTGTCCTGTTCTCGGAAACCGGCTCTTTAGGCCTTTTCTGCGGTTTCATTTCCAACCTGCGATGGTCGAAGCGTCGTCGTTCTCGCGCGGTCAAATAATGGCGGGAGGAGATCATGAACAAAGTCCGCTTGGGCCGCACCGACCTGATGGTGACGCCGATCTGCTTCGGCACGTCCGGCCTCGGCGACATGCCCGACACCTATGGCTACAGCGTCGAAGCCGACCGCGCCGAAGCGACGGTGCGGGCGATTTTCGACGGGCCGGCGAATTTCCTTGATACGTCGCGCATCTATGGGATGGGCCGCAGCGAGGAGCGGATCGGCGCGGTCATCCGCGAGCGCGGCTTGCCCGCCGGCTTCGTCGTCTCGACCAAGCTCGACCGCGATCCTGAGACCAATATATTCGACGCCGCGCAGGCGCGCCGCTCGCTCGAGCAAAGCCTCAAGGCGCTCAGGCTCGAACGGATCGATCTGCTTCATCTGCACGATCCCGAACATGCCCGTTCGTTCGCCGAGGCGACGAGCCGCGACGGCGCCTTGGGCGAGCTGTTCCGCCTCAAGGAGCAGGGCTTGACCAAGGCCGTCGGCCTCGCCGCCGGCCCCGTGACGATTATGATGGCGCTTCTGCGCGACTGGGATTTTGACGCCCTGATCACCCACAATCGGTTCACGCTCGCCAACCGCAACGCCGATGCGATGCTGAATTTCGCCGCGTCGAAAGGAATCGCGGTGCTGAACGCCGCGCCTTACGCCGGCGGCGTGTTGGCCAAGGGCTCGGCCTCCTATCGGCGCTATGTCTATCAGGAGGCGTCCGACGCCATGCTCGATCCAATCCGCCGCATCGAGGAGATTTGCGCGCGCCATGGCGTTCCGCCGGGCGCGGCGGCGCTGCAATTTTCGATGCGCGATCCGCGCGTCGCCTCGACGATTTGCGGCGTCAGCAAGCCAGAGCGCGTCCGGCAGACGCTTGAATGGGCGCAATTCCCGATCCCTGACGCGCTGTGGCGGGATCTGCAGGGGGTTCAGTTTTCAACCGGCGATCCGGAGGAGAACCGCGAATACCGCCTGGGCTAAGTCAGAGAGGGGCTTCGGATGATCGTCTCGACGACCAACGACATAGCCGGCCACAAAATCGTCCGCCATCTCGGCCTGGTGCGCGGCATCACCGTGCGCTCGCGGAGCGTCGTCGGCAATTTTGTCGGCGGCTTGCAATCGGTGTTCGGCGGCAAGCTGTCGGTGTATGTCGGCCTTGCCGAGACCGCCCGGCAGGAAGCGTTCGACCATATGTGCGAGCACGCCGCCCAGGGAGGCGCCAATGCGGTGATCGGCATGCGCTACGACGCCAATGAGATCATGGACGGGATCACCGAGGTCCTCGCCTATGGCACGGCGGTCTGGGTCGAACCGGTCTGACCGTCCAAAGTCTTGCGTCGGCAGGCCGGTTGCGCAATAACGCGCCGCGCTAGGAGTGTAGCTCAACTGGTAGAGCACCGGTCTCCAAAACCGGGGGCTGGGGGTTCGAGCCCCTCCACTCCTGCCAGCGCTTATCGATAAAGCGCTAGCGGACGGTCCCATCTCGAATCTCCATTTCCGCCTGAGAAACGCTGATTCAATTGGGCGGCGCTGCGGGGAACCATCGGATTCCAGAGGCGTTTCGGCCGCAATCAAGACGGCAAGGAGAGACGCCATGTCGAAAGCAGCATTTCTTGCGACCTTCATCGCCGCGACGCCTGCGACGGCCTATGCCCAGCAATGGGTGGTTGAGACGCCCGCGCCGCCCGTCGTCGCGCCCGGAGCGGTAGTCGTCGCTCCGCCGGCTTACTATGTCCCGCCCCGGCCGGTTTATCCCGCGCCGGTCTATCCCGCGCCGGCCCCCTGGACGGCCGAGCGCGTGGTCGTCGGCGACGTGCTCCCGCCAGGCGTCGCTTTTTACCCGGCCCCGCCGGAATATGGCGTTACGGAATATCGCTATGCGATCGTCAACGACGAGCCTGTTCTGGTCGAACCGCGAACCCGCCGGGTGATCGAAATCCTCGACTGAGCGGGCGCTGCGGGCTGAAAAGCCCCGGCCTTTTGCCGGGGCTTCTGACTTGCGTCAGCGACAAGCGCGGACGGTTGCGAGCCGTGGACTGGCGGAGCCTGGCGGCGGGCGGCTCCCGGGCGGCTGCAAATTTCCCTTGGCTTGGACTGGCGCTTTCCTATATGAGACGGGCGTGGCGCGCGGCCGAGAGGTCCCGCGCCGCAAATCTTTCTGGCCGGCTGCAAGGCTTCGCCTCGGCTCGGCTCGCGGACCCTTATCATGGCCAACCCATTCGAATTCATTCAGCAGGTGCGCGCCGAAGGCGCGAAAGTCGTGTGGCCGAGCCGGCGCGAGACTCTGATCACGACCGGGCTGGTCCTGCTGATGGTGGTCCTGGCGAGCCTGTTCTTCCTGACGGTCGACGAAATCATCCATTTCGCCATCGGCTTCGCGCTGGGAATCGGCCGCCATGGCTGATCGGGCGCATTCAAGCCAAGGCGCAACATTTCCAGACATTTCGCAACGGATGCCGATATGAGCATGCGCTGGTATATCGTCCACGCTTATTCGAATTTCGAAAAGAAGGTCGCCGAATCCCTGAAAGAGCAGGCGGCGCAACGTGGCCTCGCCGAGAAGTTCGAAGAGATCATGGTGCCGACCGAGCAGGTCGTCGAGGTCAGGCGCGGCCGCAAGGTCAGCTCCGAGCGGAAGTTCTTCCCGGGCTACGTGCTGGTCAAATGCGATTTGACCGACGACGTCTACCATCTGATCAAGAACACGCCGAAAGTCACCGGCTTTCTCGGCGCCGACAAAAAGCCGATGCCGATTCCCGACATCGAGGCCGAGCGAATCAAGGGCCAGGTCGCCGAGGGCGTCGAGCGGCCGAAATCCTCGATCCGCTTCGATATCGGCGAGCAGGTGCGGGTCGCCGACGGACCGTTCGCCTCTTTCAGCGGCGTGGTCGAGGAGATCGACGAGGCGCGCTCGCGCGTCAAAGTCGCCGTCTCGATTTTCGGCCGCGCGACGCCGGTGGATCTGGAGTTCGGACAAGTCGAGAAGATGTGAGGGCTTGTACCTCCCTTCTCCCGGCAAGGCGGGGAGAAGGTGGCGCGAAGCGCCGGATGAGGGGCGGCGCAGGACTCGAAGGGTACGGCCTGCAAAGCGCTAGACTAACCAGCAGACTCAGCGCTGCCCCTCATCCGGCCGCGCTGCGCGCGGCCACCTTCTCCCCGCTTCGCGGGGAGAAGGGGTTTTCTGCACTTAGTACTTCCACCGCTGCGCTTTCGCCACCAGGAAATCCCTGAACGCCTGGACGCGCGCGACGTTCTTCATCTCTTCCGGATAGACTAGGAAACACTCCATTTCCGGCATGTCCGCCTGCGGCAGGAGCCGCACCAGGCCCGCCTCCGCCGTCACGCAATAATCGGGCAGCACGGCGATGCCGACGCCGTGCTCGACGGCCCTCGTCACCGCGCTGATATTGTTGATCGTCAGCGACGGCGCGCGCGGGCTGCGCGGATCGCGGCCCAGCGTCAGCAGCGAATT
>DATGLU010000253.1:0-2401 GCA_035294045.1 Roseiarcus sp.
GCCGCGGTCGAGGATCGTCTCGGCGATGCGGCCGCCGGTATTGTCGAGGCGCGCGGCGACGTCATCGGCCCGCGCGGTGAAATCGGCCAGCATCGCCTCGCTCGTCTGGGCGACCCGCGCCACCAGGCTCTCGCCATGGCCGATCATCGCGTCCGAGACGCGGGCGCCGGCGGCGTCGAGCCGGCTGACCAAGTCCTCGCCGCGCATAGTCAGATCGGCGGTCAGGGCCTCGCCCGTGCTTTTGACGCGCTGGTCGATGTCGGCGACGCGCTCGATCAGCGAAGCGGCGTTGCGGTCGGTCGCTTCCGCGAGGCGATGGGCGACGTCGGCGCCGACGGCGGCGAGCGTCTGGGTCAGATGGGCGCTGTGGCCGCCGATCTTTTCGATCGTGTCGGCCCCGGCCCGCTCCAGCGCGACGCCGACGCCTTCGGCGGTCGCGCCGAGCGACGCGACCAGCCCTTGGCCGGCGGTAAGGATGCGCTCGTTGAGCCGGTCGGCGACCGCGTCGAGGTCGGCGGCGACGCCTTGATGGGCGCCGGCGATCGCGGCGCGGACCTTGCCGCCATTGGCGACGATCGCCTCGCGCTGATCGGCCAATTCGGCGATCAAAGCGCGAACGCGCCGCTCATTATCCGAATAGGAGCGTTCGAGGTTGGAGACCTCGCCGCGCACCAGCGTTTCGAGCTCCGAGGCGCGGGCGAGGGCGCGCTCGATGCCGTCGCCCATCGAGGCGACTTCGCGCCGGATCGCTTGCGAGAGCGTCGCCACCTGCTCGCTGGCCACGGTCTCGGGCTCGGCAAGGCGCATGGCGACCTGGCTGATCGCCCGCGCGGCGCCGCGCAGCTCCTGCGAGCGGCGAACCAGCGCCGCGATCGCGAAGATGAAGAGGACAGGGCCGACGACCACCAACGCGGCGAGCGCGACCTGCGGCTGGAGCCAGAATTCGCGGCTTAATGCGGAGCGCCCGCCGAAAAGATCGCCACGCTGAGCGAGAAACGCGCCGCAGAACAAAAGCCAGAGGACGGAGGCCGCGATCGCCGCGATCAGCGGCGCGCGGCTCGGCGGCCGGCTTTGAAAGGCGAGCAGGAGTTGCCCGACGGAAGGCCGGTCGTCATTGGCCGGCGGCGTGGTCGGCAACGGCGGCGACGGCGCAGCCGGAGGCTCGCCGCCGGCGCTCGGCAAGGGCGGCGGCGCGAGGCTCGGCGCATCGGCTTTCGGCGCTTCGGCCTTTGGCGGCCGGATCGGGGCGGGCATGGCGCGCGGCTCGGCCGCGGCGCGCCGGTCGGGCGCAGCCGAGGCGACGGTCGGGGCGGGGGCGGCGGCGATATTCGGCAACGGCTTGGCGGCTTGGCTCTTCGCCTCGTCCCCGGGCTCGGCCGGCTTGCCCTCTTTGGCCTGGTCGGCCACCGACATATTGAGGGCTTCTTCGATCGCCGACATGGCCGCCGCGACGGCGTCCTGAGCCTTGTTCTGTTGAGCCATTGATCCCGCCTTATCCATCAATGCGCCGGACGCGGTTCGAGCCGAGTCGCCGCCCTTCTGTGGCCTTTGAGCGCGCGCTTAAAGTCGATTAACCAAGCCCAGTTTACAGGCCAGCCGCCGAGATTGAAACGTTGGGCCTTTTTGATCCACAAACGTCGTTAACGCTTCAGTAACCGTGAGGGCGGACCATGGCGAAACCCTGACTGCGGCAAATATTTCTTTATCGGAGATCGCTTATTCTTGCCGCAGGACACGATTTCCGGAGCGCACGCGAATGAACGATGTTGCGCCAATTCTTTATAAAGACTGGGAGAACGCCGCTTGGCCGGCGGCTGCGGCGATGGCGGCGCCCTCGCCGCCGATCGACCTCGTCCATCTTGCCCGTCAAAGTTTAGGCGATCAAGACCTCGAGCGCGAATTGCTCGTGATGTTTCAGCAGCAGGCGGCGCGGCTTGTCGCCCAGATGACGGCGGCGCGCGGCGACGATTTGAAGCTCCGGGCCGCCCTCGCCCATACGCTGAAGGGCTCCGCCTTGGCGGTCGGGGCCAATCGGGTGGCCGAGGCCGCGGCGCGGGTCGAGGCCGCTTCAGCCGAGGGCGCCGGGCAGCTCGCCCTCGCCGCTTCCCTGGCGTGTCTCGCCGGCGCGGTCAGCGAGGCCCGGGAGGCCATCGCCAGGCTGCTCGCCTAGCCGAAAGCGCTTCCCCCCCGAAACGGCGCGGCCGCCTTCCGCTTCTCGACTTCTGGCTTTATGAAGGCGGCGGCCGGGGCTTCCGCGTTGCAATATCGCGCGCCCGTCACGATGCGCTCGCGCCGATAGAGGAACCAGAGCTCCATGATCCGCATCACCTATAACGATTCCGAGGGCAATTCCCGGACGGTCGAGGCGCAGGAAGGCTCGACCGTGATGGAGACCGCCCTG
>DATGLU010000254.1:0-6755 GCA_035294045.1 Roseiarcus sp.
CTTCGCCGATCCGCAAGTGCAAGCGCGCGGCCTGCGCATCGAACTCGACTCGAAAGCCGCCGCAGCGGGGACGGTTCCGAACGTGCGCGCGCCGATCCTGCTCGACGGCGAAGCGATGATCCCGGCCCGCGCCGCCCCGGCGCTCGGCGAGGACACCGGCGCCGCGCTCGCGGAGCTTGGCCTCGGCGAAGCCGAGATCGCCGCGCTGCGCGCCAAAGGCGTGGTGGGGTGAACCCCTTCTCCCCGCAAAGCGGGGAGAAGGTGGCGCGAAGCGCCGGATGAGGGGCTGCGCCGGAGTTTGGAAGTACGTACCACGCAAATCCCTCACGCGCGCTGCCATCGACGCGGGGACGTGTCAAGGCCGAGCCGGCTGCGCCGGTCGCTTCGCGAGCCTTGACTCGCCCCGCGTCGATGGCCTTTTGCCGCCAATAAGCCGCGCCGGGCGATCGCATTCACCCGAAGGGGCGGAACGAAGTGGAGCACCCGCCCTAGCGCCGCACGGGCAGATGCGAACTTGCTCGTACTTTGCCGGCGCCATGGCGGGTTGACGGCGATCGGTCGGCGTGGCGTCGACGGCGTCCGAGGCTACGTCTCCGTCAACCATGCCGCCGATGAAGGATAAGGTACGCGCCCTGCGAGTCGCTAATCACAGACTCAGCGCAGCCCCTCACCCGGCCGCTTCGCGGCCACCCTCTCCCCGCTGCGCGGGGCGAGGGGATTCGCGCGATCCGCGCTACGCCCCGCGCACCCGCCCTTGCACGCCCTCGAACGCCCCCGGCGCGATCTCGCAGTAGAGAAGCCGAGCCGGATCGACCGGGCCGGGCATTTGCAGCCGGCCGGGCGGGGCGCGCTTGAAGCCCATCCGCGAATAATAGGGTTCGTCGCCGACCAGGATGCTGAGCTTGGCTCCCGCCTCGCGCGCCGCGTCGAGCGAGCGCGTCACCAAGGCTTCGCCGATCCCCTGCGAGCGGAAGACCGGCTCGACGATCAGCGGGCCGAGCAGCAAGGCCGGCGTCTCGCCGATAAGGATCGGCGTCATGCGGTTGGCGCCGACAAGCAGCGAGCCGACCCGGGCGATGAACGAGAGATTAAGATCGTGCGGCGTCGTCTCGCGCAGGCGGTAGGCGGTGCGGGCGAAGCGGCCGGGACCGAAGACGCGGGCGCTGAGCCGCTCGACCGCCTCGGCGTCGGCGGGCGTCTCGGCTTCGAGCACAAGCGGGATGTCGGGCATGCGGATGAACGATTTGTCGGGGACGGGAAGGGCGGCGCGCGCCGGTCATCGGCGCGTCGGCAGGACGGGTCGTCGTCGCATCATCCGCATGGCCGCCCATAACACGGCGCGACGCCGCGGCGAAAGGGGCGGGGCCGGCTTTCCGGCGGCCGGTCGGAGCGGCGTCGGTCCGGGGCGGGCGGCCGAGAGCCCGAATAAAAATCGGCCCCGCTGAGAGATCGGCGGGGCCGTAGGGGCGGCGCAGACAGGAGGGGATCGTGCCCGACGCCGAATTACGCAAACCGGCGTCAGACGGAAAGGTTCCCCGAAAGGCCAGGATCAGTGCAGATTGCTGGCCACTTCATTGAACGTCGTTTGCAGCTTGGTGCCGACCACAGTGATCGCGCCGATAATAACGAGGGCGATCAGCGAAGCGATCAGGCCATATTCGATGGCGGTCGCGCCGGACTCTTCACGGATAAACTTCTTCAAAGCTTTGGACATTGCTTGCAAGCCTCCTCGCCAACGCCGCCAATGGCGCTGGACGTGCGGGAACCTTGCACCGGGAATGCGAACGACTTGGTTAATCGGGTTCGTAAAACCTGGCCTCGGCGAGACAAATTCGAATTTAGCCCTTCAATCTGGTTAAAAGCCGGCGCGACAATGGATTGCTTTTCTTTATCCATGTCGGCGGCCGGATGTTTCCACCGGCGGGCCAAGCGGCGCTCACCAGAGCGGCGAAGGCGGCGCGGCTTCGAGAATCTCCTTAAGGCGCGCCCGCGTCGGCCGGCTCGTCGCCTCGGGCAAGGCGGCCGGGGCGAAAAACCCGGTCGCCGCGATCTCGCGATTGGGCTTGGGCGGCGCCTCCTGGCGAAAGCGCCGGACGACAAAGAAGGCGACATGATCGCGGCGCGACGCGCCGCGATTGAAGAACAATCCGTGGAGGCGCGGCGCTTCGTCGATCGCGATCGCCCCTTCCTCTAAGAGCTCGCGCGCCAGCGCGTCGAGCGCGGTCTCGCCGGGTTCGACGCCGCCGCCGGGAAAATGCCAGCCGGGCACATAGGTGTGGCGCACCAGGAAGACGCGTCCCTGAGAATCGAAGACCGCCGCGCGCACGCCGAGCGTCATCGGCCGCGTCGCAACGAAATAGAGGTGGAAGAAGCGCGAGCGCAGCCTCGCGGACAGCGATTTCGGTTGCTCGGTCACGGGCTTCTCCTGCGGCTCGGCGGCAAGCTTGAATCTCGCCGCGGCTCACTTTAGAACTATTATAATCTAATCCGGGGCTGACGATGAAAGCTTTCGCCGATCTCACGGAGCGCGAAATCCTCGCCATCGGCGTTTCCGCCGAAGAAGAGGATGCGCGCATTTATCAGGCATTCGCCGAGGACCTCGCCGGGCGCTATCCCGATTCGGCGAAGATTTTCGAGGAAATGGCGGAGGAGGAGAAGACCCACCGCGCTAAGCTCCTCTCCATGTATGAGGAGCGGTTCGGCCAAAATTTGCCGCCAATCCGGCGCGAGGACGTCAAGGGCTTCCTCAAGCGCCGGCCGATCTGGCTAACCAAGAACCTGCCGCTGGAGACGATCCGCAAGCAGGCCGAGACGATGGAGTTCCAGGCGGCGCGCTTCTATTCGCGGGCGGCCGAGCAGGCGACCGATGTCGGCGTGCGCCGCCTGCTCGGCGAGCTCGCCATGATCGAGCAGGGCCATGAGGACCTCGCCCACAAACTGACCAAGCAGAACCTGACCGCCGACGCGCGCGCCAAGGAGGACGAGACGGCGCGCCGCGTCTTCGTCCTGCAATATGTGCAGCCGGGCCTCGCCGGGCTGATGGACGGCTCGGTCTCGACCTTGGCGCCGCTCTTCGCGGCGGCCTTCGCAACGCATAACAATTGGAGCACGTTCCTGGTCGGGCTTGCCGCGGCGATCGGCGCCGGCATCTCGATGGGCTTCGCCGAAGCCTTGTCGGACGATGGCTCGCTGACCGGGCGCGGCGCGCCGCTGATTCGCGGCGGCGTCTGCGGCGCGATGACGGCGATCGGCGGCCTCGGCCACGCCATACCCTATCTCGTGCCCGATTCCTGGCCGAACGCCTTCTTGATCGCGACCTCGATCGCCTGCATCGTCGTCTTCTTCGAGCTCTGGGCGATCGCCTATATCCGCGCGCGCTTCATGGATACGCCGTTCCTGCAAGCGGCCTTCCAGGTCGTGATCGGCGGCGTGCTGGTCCTGCTCGCCGGCATCTTGATCGGCGGGGCGTAGCCTCCCTTCTCCCGAAGGGAGAGGGGCCGGAGGCGGCGGGTACGATGGTTCGGAGTACGGAACAATATGGTTTCACGCGCGCCTTCTAGGTACGTGACTGCTACGTACCAGACGTTTCCCTTCTCACTCCTGGCCCCTCTCCCTTCGGGAGGGGGAGGATGACCTTCACCATCGCGCATCTCTCGGATGCGCATATCGGCCCCTTGCCGCGCCCGACCCTGCGCCAGCTCGCGGGCAAGCGCGGCCTCGGCTACGCCAACTGGCGGCGCGCCCGCTATCGCGAGCATGACATGGAGTTGCTCGCCAGGCTTGTCGCCGATTTGAACGCGCAAAAAGCCGACCATGTCGCGATGACCGGCGACATCCTCAATATCGGCTTGCCGGCCGAGTTTCCCGCCGCCGAGGCCTGGCTTGCGACGCTCGGAGCGCCGCGCGACGTCTCCTTCACGCCGGGCAATCACGACGCCTATACGCGCGACGCGATGCGGCATCTTGACGGGACTTTCGCGCCCTGGATTGCCGGCGACACGCCCGGCGGGCCTATCTTCCCGTATTTACGGATTCGCGGCGATATCGCGTTGATCGGCCTCTCCTCTGGCCTGCCGACCGGCCCATTGATGGCGACCGGCCGGCTCGGCGCCGCGCAACTCTCCCGCGTCGAAACCTTGCTGCGAGAAGCCGGCGAGAAGAATCTCGCCCGCGTCGTGCTGATCCATCACCCGCCCTTGCGCGGCGGCGCGTCGCCGATGCGCCGGCTGGTCGACGCCGACGCGCTCGAAGCCGCTCTCGCGCGGGCCGGCGCCGAGCTGATCCTGCACGGCCATAACCATGTCGGCTCGATCGCGTATCTGAAAACGCCGGCCTCGCGGGCCGCCGGCGGCCGCATCCCGATCATCGGCGTCCCCTCGGCCTCCTCGGCCTCGCGCGCGCCGCGCCATCGCGCCGCTTATCACCTACTGCGCCTGGAGCGGGCCGGCGGCGCCTGGCGGACGTTCGGCCATGCGCGCGGCCCGCTCGATGCTTCGCGCGATGTCGGCGAGCTGCGGGAGATCAGCCCATGACGGTACGAACCGCTATTGCGCGCGCGGCGAAGCAATTCCCTCAGAGGGCGCCGACGTCGAATGGTCGCTCCCAATCAGGCTGATAGGAATCCGCTAAAATAGCGGCGGGCCGATATAGGCGCTCCACAAGGCGCGGCCATAAATTTGCCAGAGCATGGCGATGCCCAGCGCGACCACCGCGCAAAAGGCGGCGGCGCCGAGCATCATGAAGAAAATCCGGAAGAACTCGGCGAACCCGCCGCGCTGCTCGGCAATGTCGCGATTCGTCGCCCCTTTGGCCGCGCCGCCTTCCGGCGCCGGAGCGGCGTCCGCCGGCTCGCGGCTGCGCCAATCGGAGGCGAGCGCGCGCTCGCGCTCGACCAGCCTTCGCGCGATGTATTCGGCGATCGCCTCGACCATGCGCTCGACGCGGTCGCTCTCGGCGATCAGCGCCCGGCCATGCCGCGTATCCTGCTGGAAACGATAGACGCGCCGGTCATGCGCCATCTCGACGAAGCCGATCATGTCGATGAACAGGCGCGGCCGCTCGCCATAGGCGATGCCGGGATCGAATATATCGACCTCGGCCGGCACTTGAGCGAGGATCGGCCGGATCGCCTCTTCGAGAATTTCGAGCCGCGCCGTCTCGGTCTCGCGCAATTCCGCGACCGCGTGGCTTTGCTCGGCGCTTTCGACCCGGGCGCGGCGCAGCGCCGCTTTCAGGCTCGGCGGCACGCTCTTAAGATGGTCCGGCTTCTTCTCGTCCATGGCCGCTCCGCGGGAAGGACTGGCGCGGCGCTGAATAGCACGCGGCGCGGCCCTGCGCTAATTGCCAGCGTTCCCTTCTCCCCGTGAAACGGGGAGAAGGGAACGCTTCGCTTGCCTGCCGTGTTGGTTCGCGGCGTTCAAGCTGATAAGACAAAAATCCTCAATTCGCGCAGCGCGTCGCCTAGGAGCCTCGTCCGATGACCATCGCCCGCCTGCTCGATATCGGCGCGGCAGCCGCCGCGGCGATCGAGGCGCGACAGCCGGTCGTGGCGCTCGAATCGACCATCATCACCCATGGCATGCCGTTCCCGCAGAATTTCGAGACGGCGCTGAAGCTCGAAGAGACGGTGCGCGCGCAGGGCGCGATTCCGGCGACGATCGCGGTCGTCGATGGGCGCCTGGTCGTCGGCCTCGATAGAGCGGGCCTCGAAAAGCTTGCCCGGCTCTCCGGCGGCGTGGTGAAGGCCTCGCGGCGCGACCTCGCCGCGGTTCTCGCCCGCAAGGGCGCCGCGGGCACGACGGTCGCGGCGACGATGTATGTCGCCGCGCTGGCCGGAATCGAAATCTTCGCCACCGGCGGCATTGGCGGCGTCCATCGCGGCGCCGAGGAGACGTTCGACATTTCCGCCGATCTCGTCGAGCTGTCGCGCAGCAAAGTCGCGGTGGTCTGCGCCGGGGCGAAGTCGATCCTCGATATTCCCAAGACGCTCGAATATCTCGAATCGCATGGCGTGCCGGTGATCGGCTATCGCTGCGACGAATTTCCCGCCTTCTACGCGCGTTCGAGCGGCGTCAAGCTCGACCATCGCTGCGAGGGCCTGCACGATCTTGCCTGCATGATCCGCCTGCAGCGCGAGATCGGCCCGGGCGGCCTGCTCATCGCCAATCCGATTCCGGAAGCGCATGCGCTGGACGCGCGCCAGATGGAGGCGCGGATCGAAGAGGCGGTGCGCGAAGCCAAGGCCAAGGGGATCGGCCAAAAGGAGGTGACGCCCTTCCTGCTGCGCCGCCTCGTCGAGATGACCGGCGGCAAGAGCCTCGCCGCGAATATGGCGCTGGTCGAGGCCAACGCCGCGCTGGCCGGGCAGGTCGCGGTCGAACTGGCGCGGCTCGCGGTCTAGGCATGGGCGAGTTCGCGCCGACGGTGTTGAAGACGCTTCCGCCTTGCGCGAGCGATTTGTACTTAATGGAGCCTCGGCCGGGGGGGAGCGCAATCCGTCATTGTTGGAACGCCAAGCCGGCGCACATGGGCCAGCGTTCCAACAATGTCGGATTGCGCTCATCCACTCACCCTCCTGCGCCAACCGGAGAGCGCGACGCAACTTTCAGGTAGAGCGATGGTCCGAACCTTTCACGGCTCTGCAAGCGCGAGCCGCTGATGCCGCGCGTTCTCGTCGTCGGCGACGTGATGGTCGACATCATCGTGCGGCCGGAAGGGCCGATCGCCACCGGCTCTGACCGACGCGCGACGATCCG
>DATGLU010000255.1:0-3686 GCA_035294045.1 Roseiarcus sp.
GCTGACCGAGAAGCCGTTCTTCGAGCACTCCTCGCCTTATCCCGGCCGCATCGTCGATTACCCGCCGGGCGTGCGCGAGAATGGCGGCCAGTATAGCCACGGCGCCTCCTGGATCGTCGACGGCTTCGTCCGGCTGTCGGAGCAGGCGCGCGAAGCGGGCGATCGCGATCGGGCGGCGAAGCTGATCGGCCGCGCCTTCGAGATTTTCGAGAAGATTTCGCCGCTCGGCAAAACCGATCCTGATCGCCTCGCGCGCTATGGCCTCGCGCCGAACCAGCAGCCCGCCGACATTTACGACGGCTACGGCCATGACGGGCGCGGCGGCTGGTCATGGTACACCGGCTCGGCGGCGCGCATGCTGTCGGCCGCTTACGCGATCATCGGGCTGAGGATGAAGGACGGCGAGATCGTGGTCGCGCCGGACTTGTTCGAGCCGAAAGGCGGCCTGCAGGTCGAGGAATTGCGCGCCGGCGGGCGCGTTTACCGCCGCGTCGAAGCCGAACAGCTTAAAGTGGCGGCGTCCTCGGCGTGAGCGGATCAGACCGTCTCGATCCCCGCGAGGCTCTTGCGGGCGCGCTCGATCGCGGCTGAAAGAACGTCCGCGCTCTGCGCGCCCGGCACGCCGAAGCGTGAAGCGAAGATGAAGAACGGCACGCCGGTCACGCCGAGGCTTTGGGCTTGCGCGATCTCCTGGCGCACCTCTTTTTCGTCGGTTCCTTCCGCGAGGCTTCTCGCCACGCTCTCGGCGTCCAAGCCGATTTCGCGCGCGATTTCGACCAGCAGCTTGCGATCGCCGATGTCTCGTCCTTGTTCGAAATAGAGGCTGAAGAGTTTGTCGACCACGGCGCCCTGCTTGTCGGCGGCCGCCGCCCAGCGGATGAGACGATGGGCGTCAAGCGTGTTGGGCGATCGCTCGATCCTGTCGAAAGCGTATTTTATCCCCTCTTCGGCCCCCAAGGCGCGCAGCCGCTCGTGGATCTGCTCGAGCTTGCCGCTGTCGCCGAACTTGTTGCGCATATAGACCGTCCGGTCCATTCCGCCCGGCGGAATGGATGGGTCGAGCTGGTAAGGCCGCCAGCGCACCGGGATCGTGTCCTTCTCCTGAGCGAGCGCCCGTTCGAGGCGCTTCTTGCCGAGATAGCACCAGGGGCAGACGACATCGCTCACCACATCGATCGTCAAGCCTTCGCGGTTGTCGGTCATCTTCGCCTCCATCGCGCCTCTTAAGCGCGAAACCTCACTGCGCCTTGCGCCATAGCGCATCAAGAGCGACGCCAAACATCGGCGTTTGTTCCGGCACCCCGATTTTGCTCGAATAGGCGATCCATTGATCCGGCGCGTAGAATAAAGGCACGATGTAGAATCCGGAAATGAGCAAGCGATCGAGCGCCCTGACCGCAGCGATGAAATCGTCGCGGCTTTTCGCCGCCAGCATCGCGTCGATCATCGCGTCGATCGCCGGCGAGGCGACGCCGCAAATATTGTAGGCGCCGTGCATATTGGCCGACATCGAGCCCCAGCGCGCGCGCTGCTCGGCGCCGGGCGAGGGACTGGCGATCCAGGCGCCGATCATCATGTCGAAGTCGAACTCGGCGCGCCGGCGCTGATATTGCACCTCGTCGACCAGCCGGACATCGGCGGCGACGCCGATCCGGGCGAGGCTTTGCGAATAGGCCGAGGCCAGCCGCTCCTCCTGCCGGTTCTTGACGAGGATTTCAAAGGCGAGCCTCTGGCCGGCCGCATTGGCGAGCGCGCCGTTCTTGATCGCATAGCCGGCGCTGGCGAGCTCGGCCAAAGCCTTGCGCGCCGTCTCGCGGTCGCGGCCGCTCCCGTCGGAGACCGGCGGGCTCCATCGCCCCTCCATGATGTCAGCGCGCACCGCGCCGGGAAAGGGCGCCAGCAGCGCTCGCTCCTTGGCGGAGGCGGGGCGCCCGGCGGCGGACAATTCGCTATCGTCGAAGAAGCTTTTCGAGCGGCGATAGACGCCGCCATAGAAATCGGCGTTGATCCATTCGAAATCGAACATCATGCCGAGCGCCTCGCGGACGCGGGGATCGGCGAAGATCGACCGCCTGGTGTTGAAGGCGAAACCCTCCATGCCTTTCGGCAGGCGGATCGGCACGGCTTTCTTGATCGCCCGCCCGTCGCGCAAGGCCGGAAAATTATAGCCGTTCAGCCACAGCGTCGGATCGGTTTCGATGCGGAAATCGTAGAGCCCGGCCTTGAACGCTTCGAACATTGACGCGGCGTCGCGATAATAGTCGATGTCGATCTCGTCGAAATTGTACAGCCCGCGCATGACCGGCAGGTTTTTGGCCCAATAATCCGGATTGCGCTTGAGCACGACCTTTTGCCCCGGCTCGACCGCGGCGACGACATAAGGTCCGGACGCGACCGGAAATTGCAACGTCTGGTCCTCGAAATCTTCCGCGTCGGTATGAGCCTTGGAGAGAACCGGCATCAAAGCCAAGGTCAGCGGCAATTCGCGATCGTCCGCGCCGGTCAGGTCGTACCGGACAGTGAAATTATCGGGCGTCTCGACATCTTTCACGGCGTCATAGGCCGCGCGCTGCTGCGGGCGGCCTTTGCGCTTGAGCAAAGCGAAGGTGAAGGCGACGTCGGCGGCCGTGATCGGCGAGCCGTCCGAAAATTTCGCCCGCGGGTCGAGATGGAAGGTCACGTGATCGCGCGCCGCGTCGGTCTCGATCGATTGTGCGATCAGCCCATAGAGCGTGAAGGGCTCGTCCGCGGAGCGAAACATCAAAGACTGATAGACATTCCCGGTCAGGCCCTGGGCGGTGCTGAGCGCCTTGAGATTGTAAGGATTGAGGCTGTCGAACGCGCCGAGATAGGCGAGCCGCAAACGCCCGCCTTTCGGCGCGTTGGGATTGACATAGGGCAGGTGGGCGAAATCGGCGGGAAGGGCAGGGTCGCCATGCATGGCGATGGCGTATGTCGGCGCCTCGGGAGCCGCGCCGGCCGGCGCGGCCAGAAGCAGGGCCAGGGCGGCTAAAATCCCAAGCGCCCGTCGAATCAAGCTCGGACCCATTCCGGCGACCATAATGAACCGACCCGTCCGCGTCATGCGGCGTCTTGCCGGCGCGACGCTGCGTCGCCGCCCCCGGGCCGAACAATTCTTGTTGGATTTTAAGGGCCAGTATGGAAAGAGGGCGGCCAGAGGATTATCCAGCGCGCCGTTCTCTGGCCGCATTGTCGCTCCATGCAGCCCTCGCTTTGTGGGCGGCGCGCGGCTGGCGGGCGAGCGCGGCGGAAGGCAAATCGAAAGGACTTCATTGATGACCTCTCTTCTTGGGCGCTGGGGCGCCTTGGTCCTGGCCGGCGGGCTGGCGATCGCGAGCGGCCCGACCTGGGCGCAAGGCTCGAAATCGGTCGCGCCGGCGCCGGGCGCCGCGCAGGGTCAGCCGCAAGGCCCGGTTAAGCTCGATCTGCAGCCTTCGCAAGGGCAGTGGACGAAGATTTGCGGGAAGGATCAGGCGAACCAGAAAGAGGTCTGCTACACGACCCGCGATTTCGGCCAGGGTCCCAACCAGCCGCCTACCTTGGCGGTGGCGATCTATCAGATGTCGGGCGACGAACGCCGCATCGCCCGCTTCCTGCTGCCTGTCGCCCTGATGCTCCAGCCCGGCTTTCGCCTCATCATCGACAAGGGCGAGCCGATCCCCGGC
>DATGLU010000256.1:0-3206 GCA_035294045.1 Roseiarcus sp.
CGACTATGCGTCGACCAAGCCTTACTACCAAGCGTGGTCGGCCGAGGCGACGGAGGCGAGCGGCGGCAAGTCGCTCGGCGCGGTGCGGGCGATGCATGGCCGCGTCGCCGCCGGCAAACTGACGGACATCGCCTTCGACGATGAGCAAAAGCGCATTCTCGTCGCCGCCAAGATCGTCGACGACGACGAATGGCGGAAGGTCGAAGAGGGCGTCTATACCGGATTCAGCCAGGGCGGGCGCTATGTCGCGCGCTGGCCCGATCCGGATAACGGCCATACGCGCTATACGGCCGAGCCGCGCGAGATTTCGCTGGTCGATTTCCCCTGCCTGCCCGACGCGACCTTCGAAGTGGTGAAGGACGGCCGCTCGGAGCGGCGCGCCTTCGCCAAGGCGCCGTCGCCGGCGAGCGCCGCCGAAACGGCCGCGGCGCCGGGCGCGGGCGAGGACGCCGCCGCCCGCCTCGACGAGCTCGCCGCGCTTCTGGCCGACGCCCGAGCGCTCAACGAAAAGCTCCAAAAGCAAATCGAGACCAAAGACGCGGCCGAAGCCGCCGCGCCCCCGCAAATCTCCGAACCCGATGCGGCGCTCGCCGCCGCATCGTCCCTCGCAGCGCCGTTGTCCGCCAACGCGCGCGAGCCTGCCCCGCCTCCCGAAGCGCTCGCCAAGGCGCTCGGCGAGATGGCGGCGCTGCGAGACCAGATCGCCGAGCTCGGCCCGAACCTCACAGCGCTCGCCGCGCGGGTCGCCGCGCTCGAAAAGCAGCCGCTGCCGGCCAAGGCGGCGATCCGCGCCGTCGCGAAGGCGCATGACAGCGAAGATGCGGCGGGCGGCTCGGTCGACGACGCAGTGAAGCGCCTCGCGGCGCTGCCCTCCGAAGAGCGCGCCTACGCGCTGATGAAGATCAGCCTCGCCAACCCGATCGCGCGGCGCTGACGCGCCCTTTCCTTCTCAGAGGCAACCGATGACGCCTGACGCCTTGCGCGAGCAATGGCGCGCGCGCCGCGCCAACGCGCCGCTGCGCCCCGAGATGACGTTCGAAGGCGACGCGCTCATCCTGGGCGCGGGCGTGGTCCTCGCCAAGGTTGGCGGCGCGTCCGACGACGCGCGCCTCGCCGCGCTCCTCAGCGCCGCTCATAACCGGCCGATCACGCCGCGCGCGCTCGCTCATATCCGGCGCGCCGCCGTCAAGAAGCGCGAGGGCGAGACGACGCTGGCGCTGATCCATATCGCGCTCAGCGGCGCCGCGAAGCTGGAGCGGCCGGCGGAAGGCGCACGGCGGCTTTTTGTCGCCGACGAGCTGATGAAGGCGGGGATCGCGCCGGGCGCCGTGAGCGATGTGTTCTGTCGCTTCGACGGGGCATTGGACGATCTCGAGCGCCGCTACGACCCCGATCAGCCGCGCGTCCCGGCGGGAAACGGTCGAGCAAGCGGACAATGGACGAGCGGCGATTGGGCGGACACGGATGCGGCGGCGACAAGTGGTTCCGCAACGTCAACCGACAAACCCGTCGATCATCCTTCTGAATCACAACACCGAATTCGTATCGCTGACAATTCGGATAGCTGGGCGCAATATCTCAATCCTATAGGAGAAGCTGAGGCCGCTGAAAATAGGAGCGGCCGCCCTTTTAATGGCGGAGGGCCGAATCTACAGCATTCACTTGGTATCGAAGAGGCGAAGGCCGCTTATGAAGCAAATAACTGCGACATTGTCGCGGGGGAAACGTATGTATATATTCCAGGCGCTGGCGTTCGACGTTATGATTTCGTCGCGCGCGATCGGACGACCGGCGACTTAATCGGCGTCGAGGTCAAGACCACGCAGCTCGATGCAATTAGCCTAAACAAAACCCAGGTAGAAAAAGACATTGCTTTGCTTAAGGCGGGTGGAGTGCCCGTCCCTTCGCTCGGTGGGCGGAAGATAACAATGGTAGCCTATGAAGCATTCTGCGGCGGATGTTGGTCCATCAATGTTCAAAAAGCCTATCTGTTTTTGCGCCTGAAGGAGGAGGGAATTCCAATGAAATTTGGACCTTTCCCTGTTCCTCATCTCTGAAGGATTAAGCGCGTGGAAAAGTCTAATGAGAGTCCGTCTGGTACCGACGCGAACGACGTTCGATCAAGCTTTGATGTCGACCACACACCGCAACAGAGGCCTCGTATCAGTGGCGCCATCGGGATTGGTACGGGGACGATCTCTTCCGAAGAGCGGGCATTAGCTTCAGCCTTACTGAAGACGCTTTTTGGCGAGGAAGTTTTAGATGAAACGCCGGCCGAACCAAAGCAATCGAATTTGAAACCGGTGGTATAGCACCGGGCGAGCCTACGCTGTGTTGCCGCGCGGATCATAGCTGACGGAGAGGCGAAGAGTGTCGGCTGAGGCAGTGTCGCGCATCATAAGCGACGACGACGCCGCGCTGAACCGGACTGAGTGACGGCATTTTGGCAGACGCTCATGGATAGAGATATCTTCCTTAGAATTGACGGTATGCTCATGGGGGTGAGCGGAAACCTGGATGGCGTAGCTCATTACATGAAGAACAATCTATCGGAGCATGACTACTCTGAATTGGTCCGCCCAATCGGACGGGCGATGGCTGAGCTGATGGAGTTATCAGGAGCGCTTCATTCCCGCTTTCCGGACATTGTGCCTAAGGAGCTCATTCCGCCTAAGAAATAAGTTCGACACAATCGCTTTTTGGTCGGGCAAATTATCGGAGGGATATATCAGTATTCCAGTGGCTCTCATTTAAGCCAAGATCATCTACATTCATGACCATCGAACAAACGGATGTCATCGATATCGTTTCGACAGCAGATGGAAATCCAGAAGCGCGTCTTATTATTGCCGATCATTTGCCATGGGACGACGACGAGGAGCAGCATCTCTGGCTCTTGCAGGCCAAAATAAACAAATACCTAGGGGCGATCGAAAGTGGCGAGCTTTATGAGAAGCTCCCGAAGGCGGTCGGCAAGCGCCTCGTCATTGATCTCGCTCCAAAATATCCCTTGAGCAAAAATGCCCAAAATTTCGTTGAGAAATGTCAGGCGATCATCCGGTCCTTCGGATTTGAGCTTCGCGTGAGGCAGCCGGGCGGTCATCCATGACGATCGACCAATTGGATGTAATTGATATTTGTGCGACGAAGGACGACGATCCGGAGATCTCTCTGATCATCGTGGACCATCTTGCTTGGGATGAAGA
>DATGLU010000257.1:0-2121 GCA_035294045.1 Roseiarcus sp.
TGGCGCGGCTTTTCCAGCCTCCTCGCCGCCAATATGCGCCATGCCGGGCTGCTGCGGCTCGACCATGCCATGGGCCTGACCCGCCTGTTCCTCGTGCCGGACGGCGCCAAGCCGTCGGAAGGGGCCTATATCTCCTACCCTTTGGAAGATTTGATCGGCCTGCTCGCGCTCGAAAGCCGCAACAATCAATGCGCCGTGGTCGGCGAGGATCTTGGCACCGTCCCGGAAGGCTTTCGCGAAAAGCTGACCGAAGCCGATATTTTCGGCATGCGCGTCCTATGGTTCGAGAAAGACGAGGAGGTCTTTCGCGCTCCCGCTGCCTATCCGGCGCTCGCCGTCGCTTGCGCCGCGACGCATGATCTGCCGACCGTCGCCGGCTGGTGGGCCGGCGCCGACATTGCCGAGCGCAAAGCGCTCGGCCTCATCGGCGCCGAAACCGCGCAAAGCCAGATCGAAGCGCGCGAGCATGAAAAGCGCGCTTTGGTCGAGGCGCTCCTCGCCGCCGGCCTGCTCCACGAGGCGCCCGATCCGGCGGCGCCGGCTTCGGACGCGCTCGCCGCGGCGATCCATGCTTTCGTCGCCCGCGCGCCGTCGCTGATCGCTTTGGCGCAGGCCGACGACCTTGCCGGCGAGACGATCGCGCCCAACCTCCCCGGCACCGACCGCCAGCGGCCGAATTGGCGGCGCAAGCTCCCCGACGACGCCGGCGCCTTGTTCTCCTCGGCGCGGGCGCGGGCGATCGTCGCGGACTTGAAAACGGAGCGGCCGTGATGGTTATGACAAGCGCCCGCCATTGCGAGGAGCGCCGCGACGAAGCAATCCGGAGGAGCCATGAGCGTCAAGAGAAAGCGTCCCGAGGATTTGCGCAGCTTCCGCTGGTTCGGGCCGCAGGATTTGCGCTCCTTCGGCCATCGCTCGCGCCTGCTGCAAATGGGCTACGAGAAACAGGATTTCGCCGGCAAGCCGGTGATCGCCGTCATCAACACCTGGAGCGACATCAACCCCTGCCACGCCCATTTCAAGGCGCGCGTCGAGGACGTGAAGCGCGGCGTGCTGCAGGCCGGCGGCTTTCCGATCGAACTGCCGGCGATGTCGCTCTCGGAAACCTTCGTGAAGCCCTCGACCATGCTCTATCGCAATTTCCTGGCGATGGAGACGGAGGAGCTGATCCGCTCGCACCCGGTCGACGGCGTCGTGCTGATGGGCGGCTGCGACAAGACGACGCCAGCTTTGCTGATGGGCGCGATCAGCGCCGATCTGCCGGCGATCTTCATGCCGGCCGGGCCGATGCTGCGCGGCGCCTATCGCGGCGAGAGTCTCGGCAGCGGCTCCGATGTCTGGAAATATTGGGACGAAAAGCGCGCTGGAAAAATCAGCGACGAAGAATGGCGCGAGATGGAGGCGGGGATCGCCCGCTCCTATGGCGTCTGCATGACGATGGGCACCGCGGCGACGATGACCGCGCTGACGGAAGCGCTCGGCATGACTTTGCCGAACGCCTCCTCGATTCCGGCCGCCGATTCCGCCCATATCCGCATGGCGGCGGAGACCGGGCGGCGCGCCGTTGAGATGGTCTTCGAGGATTTGAAGCCGTCGGATATTCTCACCGACGCGTCGTTCGACAACGCCCTCGTCACGCTGATGGCGCTGGGCGGCTCGACCAATGCGATCATTCATCTGATCGCGCTGGCGCGGCGCGCCGGCGTCGCGCTCGATCTGGACCGTTTCGACGCGATCGCCCGCCGCACGCCGGTCATCGCCAATATCCGGCCGACCGGACAATTCCTGATGGAGGATTTCTGGTACGCCGGCGGCCTCAAGGCCTTTCTGTCGACGCTCGCTCCGCTTCTCGATGCGGAGCAGAGGACCGTCAACGGCAACAGCCTCGCCGAGAATATTGCCGGCGCGAAAGTCTGGCGCGACGAGGTCATGCGCCCGCTCAACGATCCGGTCGCAAGCGGCGACGGTCTCGCCGTGCTGAAAGGCAATCTTGCACCGCGCGGCGCCGTGATGAAGCCGGCGGCGGCCGAGCCGCGGCTACGCCGCCATCGCGGCCCGGCGCTCGTCTTCGCCAGCTATGACGAGATGGCCAAGGCGGTCGAGCGCGACGATCTTGCCGTA
>DATGLU010000258.1:0-7892 GCA_035294045.1 Roseiarcus sp.
TGTAGACGCGGTCGGCGACCGCGTCAGCCGCGCTCGCCGAGCGCGGCTACACCGCCGCCAGCGCCGTCTCCACCAATTGCGCCCAATAGGTCATCCCGTAGGGCAGCGCCGCGTCGTTGAAATCGTATTTCGGATCGTGCAGGCCGGCGCTGTCGCCATTGCCGAGCATGATGAACGCGCCGCGCCGCGCCTCAAGCATGAAGGAGAAATCCTCCGCGCCCATGATCGGCGGCGTATCGGTACGCACCTTTTCCGCGCCGGCGATTTGCGCCGCGACGCTCGCCGCGAAATCGGCCTCGTCGGGATGGTTGCGCATGGCGGGATAGCCGCGCTCGTAGCGAACCTCGACCTTCGCGCCGAAAGCGGCGCCGACGCCGCGGGCGATTTCCACCAGGCGGCGCTCGGCGTAGTTTTGCGTCGCGGCCGAGAATGTCCGCACCGTGCCGAGAAGCTGGGCGCTCTGCGGCGTCACGTTGAAATTGGCGCCCGCCTCGAAACGGGTCACCGAGACGACGCAGGAATCGAGCGGATCGACGCCGCGCGATACGATGGCTTGCAAGGCGTTGACGATTTGCGCGCCGGCAAGGAGCGGATCGACGCAATGGTGCGGATAGGCGGCGTGGCCGCCCTGGCCCTCGATCTCGATCGTGAACCGGTCGCCGGCGGCGAAGAACGGGCCCTTGCGGATAGCGAAACTGCCGACCGGCAGCTTCGGCATATTGTGCATGCCGAAGACTTGAGCGACGCCGAAGCGGTCCATCAGCCCATCCTCGATCATCGCCTTGGCGCCGGCGCCGCCTTCTTCGGCCGGCTGGAAAATCACGATCGCCGAGCCGGCGAAGTTGCGCGTCTTGGCGAGGTAGCGCGCCGCGCCGAGCAGCATCGCGGTATGGCCGTCATGGCCGCAGGCGTGCATCTTGCCTTCGACTTTCGAGCGATAGGGAAGGTTCGTCGTCTCATGGATCGGCAGCGCGTCCATATCGGCGCGGAGGCCGATCGTCTTGTCGCTCGAGCCGAGGCGGCCGCGAATGACGCCAACGACGCCGGTCCGGCCGATCCCAGTCGCAACCTCGTCGCAACCGAAGGCTTTCAGCTTTTCCGCGACGAAAGCGCTGGTGCGATCGACGTCGTAGAGAAGCTCGGGATTTTGATGAATATCCCGACGCCATTCTCGCGCGTCTTCGACGAATTCCTCGATGGCGGGATTGATCGGCATGAGCGGCTCCGTGCGGGAACCCCCCGCGTCATTCCCGCGAAAGCGGGAATCCAGAAGCGCCGCAGCCTGGGGCTTCCGTCGTACTGGATTCCCGCTTTCGCGGGAATGACACGGCGTGTCCGCGTCTAGCAGGCGCCGCGGCCGGCGAGAAAGTCAACGCAATTCTGTGAGAGAGGCCACGCTCCGCCTATTTCCGCCGCAGAAGGAAGACGGCCTGCTCGCCAAGCAGGTTCCAGGCCCACCAGGGGAGATTGACCTGTAACGGGCGGCCTTTGCCGTCCAAAGCGGCGCTGGTCTCGATCCGCGCGCCGACCTCTCGGGTCAGGTCGACGAAGTCGCGAATCGTGCAGAAATGAATGTTCGGCGTGTCGTACCACGCATAGCTGAGACTTTCGGTGACCGGCATGCGGCCGCGAAACGCCAGTTGAGCCCTGATCCGCCAATGGCCGAAATTGGGAAAGGAGACGATGGCGCGCCGGCCGATGCGCAGCATATGCTCCAGCACGGCGCGCGGCTGGCGCGTCGCCTGCAGGGTTTGCGACAGGATGACGTAGTCGAAGGCGTCGTCGGGATAGTCGGCAAGGTCCTTGTCGGCGTCGCCCTGCACCACCGACAAGCCCTTGGCGACGCAATCGTTCACGCCTTGCTGCGACAATTCGATGCCGCGGGCGTCGACGGCGCGCGTGTCGGCGAGCAGCCGCAAAAGCGCGCCGTCGCCGCAGCCGACATCGAGCACGCGCGAGCCCTTCTCGACCATCTCGGCGACGCGTACGAGATCGATGCGGGTCTGCGGGGCGAGCGGGGTCATTGCGGTCGGGGCTGACTCACATTGTAGCCGCGGTCGGCGACCGCGGCCGCAACGCGGTAGCCGATGAAGGTCGCGGCGCGCGCCTTCCGCCGCTCCACGGAGAGCGAGTTGCCGCCGCGGTCAGCGACCGCGGCTACAGCGCGGCGGGTAAGGGTAAGCTGGAGCATGCGGGGTTGTCGTCAGCGTCAGCGCGGGGCCGGCAGGCCGCGGGCCAAGGCCGCCGAATCGATGAAGCCGCGCGTCGTCGCGAGGAGGTCCGGCTCGTCGAGCAGGAACGCGTCGTGCCCCTTGTCGGTCTCGATCTCGACAAAGGAGACCGAGGCGCCGTTGGCGTTGAGGGCATGGACGATGGCGCGCGAATCGGCGGTCGGAAAAAGCCAGTCGGAGGTGAAGGAGACCAGGCAGAAACGCGACTTCGCGCCCTTGAAAGCGCGGGCAAGCGAGCCGCCGTAATCGGCGGCGAGGTCGAAATAGTCCATGGCGCGGGTCATGAAGAGATAGGAATTCGGATCGAATCGCTCGACGAAGATCGAGCCTTGATGGCGCAGATAGGATTCGACCTGGAAATCGGCGTCGAACGAGAAGGTGCGCTCGGCGCGGTCCTGAAGCTTGCGGCCGAATTTGCGGTGCAAGGCGTTTTCGGAAAGGTAGGTGATATGGGCCGCCATCCGGGCGACGGCGAGGCCCTTGCTTGGGCTGACGCCCTCGGAAAGGTAGCGGCCGTTGCGCCAGTCGGGATCGGCCATGATCGCCTGGCGGCCGACTTCGTGGAAGGCGATGTTCTGCGAGGAATGCCGCGCCGCGGTGGCGATGGGCAGCGCGCTGAAGACGCGTTCCGGATAAAGCGCCGCCCATTGCAGCACCTGCATGCCGCCCATCGTGCCGCCAGCGACGCAGAACAAGGTCTCGATGCCGAGATGGTCGATCAGCATGGCTTGCGCGCGGACCATGTCGGCGATGGTGACAAGCGGCAGATCGAGTTCATAGGGCCGGCCTGTGGCCGGGTTCGTCGAGGCCGGGCCGGTCGTGCCCATGCAGCCGCCAAGCACGTTGGCGCAGATGACGAAGAAGCGCTCGGTGTCGATCGGCTTGCCCGGCCCGACCATCGTCTCCCACCAGCCGCTCTTGCCGGTGACCGGATTGCGGTTGGCGGCGTGCTGGTCGCCGGTCAAAGCGTGACAGATGAGGAAGGCGTTGGACTTGGCCGCGTTCAGCGCGCCATAAGTTTGATAGGCGATGGTCAGGGGAGAGAGGTTGACGCCGGCGTCGAGGCGCAGCGGCCGGTCCGGCCCGAACCTGACGACAGGGCTGCTCGGCGCATCCGCCTCCAGCGCGCTGCCGACAAGATTTGGCGCTGGACCGCCCAAAATCGCTCCTCCGGCTTGTTCGATCTTTCGAACGTCTCGTTTGTTATATGGAATATACGCCAAACTCAAGCGGAAAATGCTTGAGCTTAAGGGCGGAGCCTCTCCGGTTTAACCAGACATTGGCGATCTTCCCAATCTTTGCCGGCGCGATAACCCAATCGGCCGCGCGCTCCGCTAAAATTGGAGGAAATCGGGAGCGGTCGGAACGATCGCAAAGCCAATGGATGCGGGATGGGCCGAGCCCAGCGCTCTGCCTTCCGAGGCGACTTTGGGCGGCCTCGACGACTGGGATCGGCGGCGGCCGCGGTCCGGCGCGGCGAAGCGGCGCTTGCTGCTGGCCGCTTTTGCAGCGGCGTTGCTGGCCGCGGGCGTCGCGATGCAATTTTTCCCCTCCGCTCAGCGCCAAGCCGAAGCGCCAGCGGCGATCAGCGCCGCGCCGGCGCGCGAATTTCAACCGCGCAGCGACTTGCCGCCTCTGCTTTATGTCAAAGCGCTCGATGGCGGCGAAGCGGCTGCGGCCTATGAGGCCGAGACGCGCGCCCGCGACGGCGCGAGAAAGGACGCGCTGACGCTCGGCGATCCCTTTTCAGACGGCCCCTTCCTCCGCGCCTCTTTGCGGATCGGCGACGCGACCGCGCACACGCCTCTCTTCTTTGTCGAGCTTGCGCGACAAGCAGCCGAGATCGGCGAAGCTGTGGGCCGCGCCTCCGATCCGCCGGCAAATGGCGCGCCCATCCTCTATTCCGACGTGACGCTCGAAGCCGCGGGCGTCGAGCGGGCCTGCCTCGGCTTCCGCTTCAACAGCCGCCCGCGGGTCGATCTTTCCGGCCTTGCTTGCGCCGGCGCCGGCCGGCCGGCCGACCGCGCCTCGCTCGAATGCCTGGTTTCGCGGCTCGCGCCCACCGCGGCTGGCGCCGCGGCCGGACTCGATGAGCTCAAGGGCTTTGCGGCCGGGGATAAACCCGGCTGCTGATCCGTCGTGATCTTTCGGCATCCCGCGACACGGAGGGACGCGCGAAGGTCACAAAGGACAGCGCCGCCTCAGCCTTTGCTCAGCTCCGCCACGATCGCGTCGCCCATTTGCGCTGTGGAGACGACAACGCTGCCGGGCGCTTGAATATCGGCGGTGCGCAGGCCGGCGCTGAGCGCCGCAGAGATCGCGGCGTCGAGTCGGTCCGCCGCCTCGTTGAGGCCGAACGAATAGCGCAAGGCCATGCCGAACGAGCCGATCATTGCGATCGGATTGGCGAGGCCCTTGCCGGCGATGTCCGGCGCCGAGCCATGGACCGGCTCGTAGAGCGCCTTCCGCTTGCCGGTCTTCGGATTGACCTCGCCGAGCGAGGCCGAGGGCAGCATGCCGAGCGAGCCGGTCAGCATCGCCGCGACATCCGACAGCATGTCGCCGAACAGGTTGTCGGTGACGATCACGTCGAATTGCTTCGGCTTGCGCACCAATTGCATGCCGAGCGCGTCGGCGAGCTGGTGCTCGAGCGTCACGTCCGGATATTCGCGCTTATGCAGGGCCGTGACGACCTCGTTCCACAGGACGCCGGATTTCATCACATTGCGCTTTTCCGACGAGGTGACCTTGTTGCGGCGCTTGCGGGCAAGGTCGAAAGCGACGCGGGCGATGCGCTCGATCTCGTATGTGTCGTAGACCTGGGTGTCGATGCCGCGCTTCTGGCCGTTGCCGAGATCGATGATCTCCTTGGGCTCGCCAAAATAGACGCCGCCGGTCAATTCGCGCACGATCATAATGTCGAGCCCCTCGACCAGATCGCGCTTCAGCGAAGAGGCGTCGGCGAGCGCCGGGTAGCAGATGGCGGGGCGCAGATTGGCGAAAAGCTGCAAGTCCTTGCGCAGCCGCAGCAAGCCGGCCTCGGGACGTACGTCATAAGCGACCCCGTCCCATTTCGGGCCGCCGACCGCGGCGAGCAGCACCGCGTCGGCAGCCTGGGCGCGCTCGACATCGGCGCCGCTGATCGCTTGGCCATGCGCGTCGTAAGCCGAGCCGCCGACCAGGCCCTTCTCGATCTCGAACCGGGCGAGGCCCGACCGGGTGAAGAAGGCGACGACCTTCTCCAGTTCGGCCATCACTTCCGGCCCGATCCCGTCGCCGGGAAAGAGAAGCAATTTGAACGTCGCCATGGGGACCTTTAGGCTGTTAGAGAAAGGCGCGACTTGCTAACCCATTTTCCCCCGTTGAGGAAAGCCATTTGCCTTTCGGAGGCTTGAGCGGAACTCATCTCAACGCGCAAACGATGATTGCTGCGCCTGACCCTCATCCGGCCCTTCGGGCCACCTTCTCCCGCAAGCGGGAGAAGGGGTTTTGTAGCCGCGCCGATGACGCGCTCGACGCGCTCCCTTTTGTGACCGCCGTCGCCGACCGGGGCTACACCGCTCCGGCCGATGAAGGCCGCGGCGCGCCCCCTCTCCCGCTTGCGGGAGAGGGCTGGGGTGAGGGTGAGCCTCCGCCTATGCAGAGCGGCGCAGCCGGCTTGCCGAGACGAAAAAGCCCATGATCGTCAGCAACAACGCCGCCGATCAGTTCCTCAAGCGTCCGCCGGGCGGCGAGGTCTTCTTTCTCGTCCATGGCAATGACGACGGCCTGATCCGCGAGCGCGTCCGCAAGCTCGTCGACCGGGCGCTCGGCGACAATCCGGACCCGTTGCGTCTCGTTCGCCTCGACGGCGACGCGGTGGCGCGCGAGCCGGCGCTGCTCGCCGACGAAGCGCAGGCGATCTCCATGTTCGGCGGCAGCCGGGTCGTCTGGATCGCCGCGCAGGCGCGCGACCTTTTGCCAGCGCTCGCGCCGCTGTTTCGCGAGCCGCCTTCCGACTGCGCGATCATCGTCGAAGCCGGCTCTCTCAAAAAAGGCGGCGAATTGCGCAGCCTGTTCGAAAAGGACGCCAGGGCGGCGGCGATCGAATGCTACCCCGACGATCGCCGCAGCCTCGCCGCGCTGATCGAGGAGGAGGCGCGGGCGGCGAAGCTGCGCGTGGCGCCGGAGGTGCGCGAAGCGCTGCTCGATCTGCTCGGCGCCGATCGCATGACCACGCGCAACGAGATCGCCAAGCTGATGCTCTACGCCGCCGGACGCGACGCGATCACGGCCGAGGACGTCCAGGCGATCGTCTCGGACGCCGCCCCGTCCATGCTCGACGAGGCGGTCGACGCGGCTTTCGCCGGCGACGCGCGCGGCGCCGATAAGGCGGCGCAAGCTTATTTCGGCGATGGCGGCGACGCCTCGCTCCTGCTCGGCGCGGTCATCCGCCAGGCGACGCTGCTTCAGCGCTTACGCATCGAAATGGATTCCGGCCGACCGTTCGAAACGGCGCTGCAAGCGGCGCGAGCGCGCGTCTTCTTCACGCGCAAGAGCGCCCTCGAACGCGCCGCCAACCGATGGTCGGCCGCGCGCTTGAACCGATTGTTCGCGCCGTTGCAAGCGGCGGCCCTGCGCGTTCGCCAGGACGCCGCCATCGCCGAGCCCGCCGCTTTGCGCGCGCTCTGGGCGATCGCCTCAAGCGCGCGGGCGAGCGGATAGGTCGGCGCGCTGTAGCCGCGGTCGCCGATCGCGGCTACAGTCCTTGGAAGGATGGCGCGAAGCGCCCAATCAAAGGAACTACCCCACCGCCACGCCGAGGCGCCGGCAGAAATCGTCGAGTTGCTCGAAATTGGCGAAGGCGAGCTTCAATTCGCCGCACTCGCCGTCATGGCGGATCGTCACTTTCGCGCCGAGCGCCAACGCCAGCTTTTTCTCCAGCGCGCGCGTATCGGCGTCGTCCTTGTCCGGCGCCGGTCGCGGCGGCGCTTTTTCTTTCGCCGGCTCGGCCGGCTTTTGGCTCAGCCGCTCGACGTCGCGCACGGTCAGGCCCTCGACGACGATGCGGCGCGCGACCGCATCCGGATCGGGCAGAGCGAGCAGCGCGCGGGCATGGCCGGCGCTGATCTGGCCGGAGGCCAGCAGCGTCCGCGCCTCTTGCGGCAAGTTGAGCAGGCGGAGCGTATTGGCGACGTGGCTGCGGCTCTTGCCGAGAATTTGCGCGACCTCGGCCTGCGAATAGCCGTGCTCGCTCATCAATTGCTGATAGCCGCTCGCCTCTTCCAGAGCGTTGAGATCGCTGCGCTGTACGTTCTCGACGATGGCGATGGCGAGCGCGTCCTTGTCGCTCGCTTCGATGACGATGATCGGCACTTCATGCAGGCCGGCGCGCTGCGCCGCGCGCCAGCGTCTTTCGCCGGCGATGATTTCGAACGCGTCGGGCGAGCCGGGCGCCGTGCGGACGAGGATCGGCTGGACGATGCCGCGCTCGCGGATCGAGGCGGCGAGATCTTCGATCTCGCTTTCGTGGAAATTCTTGCGCGGATTGCGCGGATTGGCGCGCAAGAACTCGATCGGCGTCTTGCGCCGCGCGCTCGGCGCCTCGGCCGGCCGCGCCGTCTCGGCGGCGGGCCCGAGCAGCGCCGCCAAGCCGCGGCCGAGCCGCTTTGTTTCGTGGGC
>DATGLU010000259.1:0-2641 GCA_035294045.1 Roseiarcus sp.
TTCGGGCCACCTTCTCCCCGCGAAGCGGGGAGAAGGGGTCACACGGCGCTTCGGGCGTGCACGACGTGGCCGCCGGGGGCTCCGGCGGGGGGCGGCGAGGGGGCGCCGAGATAGAGCGCCATTTCATGCGGGCCGAAATCGTCGAAGCGCGCAAAGCCGGTATTGCGCAGGAGCTCGGCCATCCCGCTTGGCCGGAACCGGCTGAGCAAAGGCTCGCCGATCGCCGCGACGCGCGCCTGGAACGCTTCCATATAGGCGCGCCGCGCGCCGCTGAAGGATTCGATCGGCTCGCCGTAGTCGAAAACGATTTCCGCCGAGACGCCGGCGACGGCGCTCAAAGTGGCGACGATGGCCTCGCGCGTCAGGTACGGCGTCACGCCGAGCCACATGACGAAAGTGGGCGCTTTACGATCGAAGCCAGCCTTGGCCAGTTCGTCGAGGAAGGACTGTCGCTCGAAATCCACGGCGACGAAGGTCAGCCCCGGGGCTTCGCCCGTGACCGTCGCGGCGATCCGCTCGCGCTTCCAGGCTTGCGTCGCCGGATGGTCGAGTTCGAAAACCCTCAAGCCCTGGGCGCGGTGCGGATTGCGCAAGCCGAACGTATCAAGTCCGGCGCCGAGCACGACCAGCTGGCGCACGCCGCGCGCGACCGCCTCGGCGAGACGATCCTCGGCGAGCCGGCTGCGCGTCGCGATGAACAGGCGCATGAAGCGCCGCGCCGGATTTTCCTCGGCCTCCCGGACGATGGTTTCGGGATCCTCGCCGAGTATGGCGACCGCCAGCGGATCGGCAAAAATGCGGCCGCCCTCGAGCAATTGGTGAACCGCGCGATGCGTCGCGGCGCCTTTGGCGGTCAGGCTGGCTTGGGCTTGCACCGAGAGAGCAGCTCCTCAAATTGTAGCCGCGGTCGCCGACCGCGCCTGCAGCGCTCACCGTTTCGCGAATTTTCCCTTCAGCGCGGCGGCGACGTTGGGCGGCACGAAAGGCGAAACATCGCCGCCCATCGAGGCGATCTGCCGCACCAAAGTCGCGGTGATGTGCCGCACATTGCGCGAAGCAGGGAGGAAGATCGTCTGCAGCTTCGGCGCCATGTCGGCGTTCATGCCGGCGAGCTGCATCTCATAGTCGAAATCGGTCGCGTCGCGCAGGCCGCGCACGATCGCCGACGCGCCGGCCGCCGCCGCCGCTTCGACGGCGAGGCCGGAAAAGACGACCGTCTCCAGCGCGCCGCCGCTTGATTTCAAAAACGGCGCGGCGGCCTCGCCGATCAGCTTGACGCGCTCGTCGGTCGAAAGCAGCGCGACTTTGCTGGCATGCGCGCCGACGCCGACGACGAGCTTGTCGCAAAGCCTCGCCGCCCGCCCGATCACATCGAGATGGCCGTTGGTGAGCGGGTCGAAAGACCCGGCATAGAAGATGACGCGCGCCATGCCCGGCAAAGCGTTAGCTGGCGCCGATCGGGGGCGCAAGGGAGCGCGTCGGCTTCACCCTTTTCCGCCCGCCGCGAGCGCCGCCGCGACGTCCTCGATCCGCCGGCTCGCATCGCTCAGCGCCTCGGCGACCGCGGCGGCCCACTCGTCGGCTTCGCGCCGCACCGCCTCGGCGACGTCGTCGCGCTCGCTTCCCTTTCTTTCCAGTTCGCTGACCTTCCTTCGCGCCTCGAACAATTCGTCGGCGATGGTGAGCGCGGCCATGACGACCAGGCGCTGATCGCCGATCTCGCCGACCTGGCCTCTTATTTCAGCGATTTTCGAATCGATCTGGCGCGCCAAGCCTTCAAGATGCGGCTCCTCGCCCTCGTTGCAGGCGAGGCGATAGGATCGCCCGCCGATCATCACCGTCACATGCGCCATGCGAGCGCCTTTCGGGAATTGCCTCCGCCGAGGCGGCCGGTTGTCGTCATCGCGAGACGAGCCAGTGTTTGGCGGAAGGCTGAGGATCGCATGAGAGAGGCCCTCCCGCTCACTCCGGCTCCGGGACGCGATGGCGTTCGAGGATCGAGCGGATCGCGGCGCTCGCCTTCTCGACGCGCCGCGCCGCCTCCATATTGGCCGCGAGCAGGCCGCGATTGCGGTCGAGCGCGCCGTCAAGCTCGACGGCGAGGCGGGCGCGGTCGTCCTGCATCAAAGCCAGCTCTTCCTGCGCATCGCCGCGCGCGCCTTCCTGCCGGGCTCGGCGCTCGATCGCGGCTTCGAGCAGGTCGAGCGCGGCGCGCAGCCGCTTGAAGGAAGGCTCGAGAAGATCGGCGCTCATTAACTTACCGAAGCTTGCATTCCGTTGTTTACGCTTCGGTTGAAGCGAGCGTCAACGCGGCTGAACAGTCGCCCACAGGGGAATTTGCGGGCCGGCGGGGAAAGCCCGCCGCGCCGGCGACGCATTTGACAGGCCAAGCTTAAGGCGCCTATCAACCGCCGCCCTGGGCGCGGAGCGCCGACCTCAAAAAAGCGACCATCCAAGGAGAGCAGCATGGCGGCGAATGTGACGCATGACCAGATGGCCAACGCCATCCGCGCGCTCTCGATGGATGCGGTCGAGAAGGCCAAAAGCGGCCATCCCGGCATGCCGATGGGGATGGCCGACGTCGCCACCGTCCTGTTCCGCGACGTGTTGAAATTCGACGCAGCCGATCCGGCCTGGCCCG
>DATGLU010000260.1:0-3057 GCA_035294045.1 Roseiarcus sp.
AAGCCGGCGCCAAGTACGAGCGCGCCTGTTCTATCCGGATTGTAGTGGCTGAAGAACATAGACGTTCCAAGCCACTCCTCAACCCATTCCCCGTCCGCTTTGCCGAAACTCGCCATGAAAAGACCGCCCGGCTTTAGCCAGAAGGCGATCCGCTCGACAAGCCCGGCTTGCTCAGCGCGTGGAACATGCGAGATCGAATAGAATGCGACGACGGCGTCGAAGCTTTCGGCTGGGAACTGCGCCGAGGTCATGTCGGCGACGAAAAACTTTGCCCGCGGCGCAGACTGGCGCGCCAGTTCGATCTGGCGAGGACAAAGGTCGACGCCGGTCACATCAAATCCATGCTCGACCAAGCTCTGCGCGACGGGCAGCCCGCCGCCGCAGCCAAGGTCGAGCACTTTGGCGTCAGGCGGCAAGCGTGCAATCACTTCAGCGAGTTTTTTCGCTCGTATCCTCGAGCCGCCGAACCTTTCGAAATATTCCTCGGCGACGTGTTCGTAGCCCTTCGCGACAATCGCCTTCGCGTCTTCGCCCTTCACCCCCCTCACCGCGTGACCTGCGCGGCGGCGGACATCAGCTCCTCGGGCGTCGGCGCGCCGAACATGTTGCGGCCGCCTTCGGCGACTTCGGTGAAGCTCCAGCGGATGATGCCGTCGCGGTCGAGCAGGAACTCGCCGACGAGCTGGCCGTTGCTGGCGGGCAGCATTTTCTGCTCGGCCTCGCTGACCTCGTAGCCGTCTCGCTGGTTCATGATCGTTCCCGCCTCGATCGGATTCATCGGCTGGTCGAACTCGCCGGGGACGTTGACGCGGGTGGCCAGCACCACGTCCATGCCGACCTTGCGCGGCCAAACGGTTTCGTTCTCGGTGAATTCGAGCATCGGCAAGCCGAAGGCGCGGTGCGAGGCGCGCTCCGGGTCGGCGGCTGCGAGCAGATTGGGCAGCGGGTGATAGCGGTAATAGAGCCGGGCCCGCTCGGTTGGGGTATTGACCACAGCGAAACTCTCGACGCCGCGCTCGCGCAGAGCCGGATCGAGCCGCGCCATGGCGACAATATGGCGGCGGCAAAACGGGCAATGCAGGCCTCGGAACAGGCCGACCAGCACCGGCGTGCGGCCGCGAAAGTCGTCCAGCGCTATTTTCCCGTCGCGGGTGATCGCGTCCAACACGATATTGGGCGCGCGATCGCCCGGTTGGAGCGGCCCCTCGGCATGATGCTCGGCCATGGAGATCCTCCCATCACTTTGCGCGAAGAAGAGCTAATCGAGAAACGGCAGCACGATCAGCCCTTCCGGATCGAGGCCGTGGCGCGCGCAAACGTCTTGCGCCAAAGCGAAATAGCGTTCTGCTTCCGCCTCGTCGCCTTGGTCGAGGCTCACTGTCGCGAGACCATCATAGCACGGGAAAAGCTGTTGCGGCTCGCCGGTTTCCTGCGCCACTTCGAGCGCCTGGTTGTAGCAGCGCGCGGCAAGTTCCGGATGGCCGTGGCATTGATGGATTTGCCCGAGCACGATCAGCGGAACGGGAAGGTGCTCGCGCTGGTCAAGGGCGCGGTCGACCTCGATGGCTTTTTCGGCCGCCGGGACGCCCTCGTCGTCGCACCTATTGGTGAAGGTGCAGCAGGCGACCGCGAGATTGGCTAACAGGCGCGCTTGAAAGCCAAGATCGCCGATGCGCCGCGCCACGTCGAGGCCGCGCCGGCACACCTCGATCGCGCGGCCCGGATCGATGATCGTGTAGAGCACGCCGAGATTGGTGTAGCCGCGACAGGCGGCGCTGAGCAGGTTCGCAGCCTCCGCGGCGGCGACGCTTCGCTCGACTTCGCGGACGGCGTCGGCGGTGCGGCCAAGCCGCGCCAGCGCCACCCCCTTGGTGTTGAGCGCTTCGGCTACGGCGAGCGCGGCTTCGGCGCTCCGATCGGCGCCGGTCGTCGCCGCTTGCGCATAGCTGAGCGCCTCGTCGGCCCATTTCGCCGCCTCGGCATGCGCGCCGAGGCGAAAGGCGACGCGGCCGCGCTCTTGCAGGAGATGCGCCTGTTCGACCGGCGCGTCGGCCCCTTCGAGCAGAGCGGCCGCCTCGGCGCAGCATTCTTCCGCCGGGCCCCGCTTGCCGCCGTCCCAGAGCAGGCGGCCAAGCTTGCGCAAATTGCGCGCCGCCGCGGCGCGCTCGCCCGCGGCGCGGCCGGCTTCGAGCGCGGCGTGATAGTGCTCCTGCGCGAGCTCGCGCCGTCCGGAGCGGCCGTAAAGGTCGGCGAGCCTCTCGTGAAGCGCCAACCATTCCGGCCCGCGCTCGCCGACCGTCTGCAACACCGCCAAGGCCTGCCGGTAAAGATGGGCGGCGTCGTCGTTGGCGTAGGCGGCGCGGGCGCGGTCGCCCGCCATCCGCAGGTACAGCGCGCCTTTGAGCTTGTCGGCGCTCAGGCTCAGATGATGGCCGAGCAGCGTCGCGTCTTCGAGCCGCTCGGGATTGTCGCCATGCAGGCGGATCAGCGCGGCGCCGATCAGGCCATGGAGATCGGTGCGCCGCCGCAGCAACAGATTGTGATAGATCACGTCATGCTGCAGCGTTTGGGTGAAGCGGTAGCTCCGCCCGGAAGCGGCTTGCGCTCTCGCCGTCTCTTCGATCAATTCGGCGTCGCAGAGGATGTCGAGCCCCGCCTCGACCTGGGACGGCTCCGCGGCGACGGCTTTGAGCACGGACGCGTCAAAACGCGGGCCGATCACCGCCGCTTCCTGCACGAGCCCGCGGACCTCGCGGGGCAGGCGGTCGAGGCGGGCGAGCAACAGGGCCTCGATATTCGCCGGAATGTCGGACGCGACTTCGTCGGCGACGAGCCATTGCGAGCCCTCGCGCCGCAATGCGCCGATCTCGACGAGATTGCGGACGATCTCCTCGACGAACAGCGGGTTGCCGCCCGAGCGCTAGGATGCGGCTGCGCAAATCCGCAAAGCATCCCGTCCGATCCCCGCCGAAAAAGGCGGCGAGCAGCTTTTGTCCGTCGGCGGCGGCAAGCGGCGCGAGGCGAAGCGCGCTCTGTCCGATCCGGTTTGAATTGAAC
>DATGLU010000261.1:0-4205 GCA_035294045.1 Roseiarcus sp.
GGCTCGGGCGCGAATGGGAGATCGAGCCGCCGCGCGAGGTTTTGGTCGAAGCGGCGCGAACCCAGCTCGAAAACGATCAGCATAAGCTCGCCGCGCCTTCGCCGATCGAGGTGGGGACCGTGGGCGCCCGCCCAAAAATCAGGCGGGCGCGGCGCCGAGCGCAGGCTCGCGAGGCTTCGTAAGCGGAAAGGCTGCGCCGATCGTCAGCGTGCGGAGAACGGCTCCGCGACCGTCTCAGCGTCGGAGGCGTCGGCATAAACCGCCTCTCGAATGACGCGGTCGGTCGTGTCCTCGAAATGGCGCCAGAGATCGGCGTGAATTTCGGAGAATTGCCGCAAGACGACAGCATCGAAGAACCGTCGCGGCGCCCGGACCAGGATCGTTGTGTTGCGCTGGCGAGGATACCGATAGGGCCTGAGGCCATGGCGTCGGCACAAAGCCACGAATAGGCGCGCCGACCACTGGTCCGGCAGAGTGAACTTCATTTCCTCGGACGGCTCGCGGCGGTCGATTTCGTCGAGCTTGGCTTTCAACCGCTCCGCGGCCGCGCCCGCGGCCTGGCGCTCGCCGAGCGTCGCCGCGCCAAAATAAAGCGACTCGACCTTTCTCAGGCGCTCGCGAAGCTGCTGTTCGATCGACATGGCCCCCGTTCCAGGCCCGACAGCGCCATCGAAGCGTGGCTGCGTCAATCTCAGAACGGAAATCATCCACAATCATTCATAACCGCGTCCGAGATGAGCCAAAACGGCCGCCCGACAGGCACTTCCAGGCGCTGCAAAGACGCTTATCGGCGCTCCGATTGCATTCCGTTGACATTGTCGGCTGGTCGGATACGCTGACAGTCGGATAAGCAAAATCCGGGACTGCAGATCTCCGCCGATGCGAGCGACCGCGACCGAGGACCTGCCTCCTCATGAACTCGCCTTGCGGCCGATCCGCCGGCGAAAAGTCTCCGAGGAAGCGGCGTTTCGTCTTGAGGCGATGATCCGTGATGGCGTCTTTCCGGAAGGCGCGTTGCTGCCGCCGGAACGCGAGTTGATGAAAATGTTTGGGGTGGGCCGCGCCTCGATCCGCGAGGCGCTCTACGGCTTGGGCCGGATGGGGCTCGTCCAGGTTCGCACCGGCGAGCGGCCGCTCGTCACGCGCCCAACGCCGGAAAAACTGATCACCGAACTCTCCGGCGTCGCGCGCCATTTTCTCGCCGGATCGGGCGGCCCCGCCCATTTCCAGGAGGCCCGCGCTCTCTTCGAAGTCGGCGTCGCGCGCCTTGCGGCGAGCCGGGCAAGCGCCGCCGACATCCGGCAGCTTGAGCGCGCCCTTCAAGCGAATTCCGCGGCGCGCGGCGACAAAGCGCGGTTCGAAAGCACCGATGTGGCGTTCCACTACGTCCTGGCGCTGATCACCGGCAATCCGATTTTCGTCGCCGTGCACGAAGCGCTGGTCGAGTGGCTGACCAGCCAACGTACGATCTCGCTGCGCGCGCCCGGCGCGGAGGCGATCGCCTACGAGGCTCATTGCCACATCTACGAAGCGGTGGCGGCGCGAAAGCCGGGAGAAGCCGCCGCCGCTATGGACGAGCACCTGAAATCCGTCGCTGGCCTGATCAGACTCTCGATGGAGGCGGAAGATGCGCCCGCTCGTCGTGCTCGCTGAGTTTCTCGTAAAGGCGAGCTTTGCGGGCCGGTTTGGCGAGCTCGTTCTCGCCAATGCGGAGGCTTCCCTGGCGCGCGAGCGCGGATGCCGCCGGTTTGACGTCCTTATCGGCTCGAAGGAGCCGCGGCGCTTCGTGCTCTACGAAATCTACGACAATCATGGCGCGTTCGATATTCACCTGCAATCGCCTCACTATCGCTCATTCGCCGAGGCGATCGACGGCGAAATCGAAGAGAGGTCCGTCAGGCTGCTATCGTTTGCGGGCGGCGATGACGGCGTCCACGGCGCCCTTGGCTGAAGCGGATAAGCCGACCGGCGGAAAGTACGGAGCGAAAATGTTCGCGAAATGACCGAAGGCAGCGCGATCAACGCCAAAAACGGCGTTGACGCATCGAAGGGAGGAAGCGAAATGACGAACGAGCGCGAATGGCGTGACTTCAATGCCGGACTCTCCGCGGAAGTCGACGCGTGGCTTCGGGGGGATACGTCCCGCCGGACGTTTCTCAAGAAATTCATGCTGATGGGCGGCGCAGCCATGCTGCCTGGCCTGGGCTTTACCGCGACAGGCTCGCAAGCTTGGGCGCAAGCGGTGGATATTTCGAAAGTTGATCTGGCCGACAAGAGCACGCCGCTCGGCCAAGCCCAAGCCGCAGCCGTGAAGGCTTCGACCGAGGGGCCGGCGGAAGGCTCGGCTTATCGCGCCGTGAAGGCGGCGCAAGCCTACAAGGACAAAAACGTCACTCTGAACCTCACCTACGAGGCGGGGTTGCAAGCGCTCGAGCCGAAAAACTTCTCCGGCCCATTGTGGCAGGCGCTCACCGGCGTCAATTTCAACGTCGTCGAATTGCCGCATCCCGATCAGTATTCCAAGCCGATCGCCGAGCACATCGCCAATTCCGGCGCTTATGATGTGCTTGATATAGAGCCGGCATGGATTCCGGCCTTGGCGAATGGCGGCGTCATCGTTCCGATCGACGACTACGTCTCGAAATTCATGAACAAGGCGGACTTGGACGACTATCACCCGCTCTACAAGTCGATCACGCTTTATAAGGGGAAACGCTGGGGCGTGTTCGATGACGGCGACCAGTTCGCTCTCTATTACCGCAAGGATATTTTCGACGATGAGAAGCTGAAATCCGCCTATCAGGCGAAGTTCGGCAAGCCGTTCGGGCTGCCGAAAACCTGGGATGAATATTCGCAAATCGCCCAGTTCATCACCGATCAGTTGGCGCCGAAGATTTATGGCGCGGCTCATTTCCGCAAATTCGGCAGTCCAGGAAATCAATTCAGTTTCCTGCAGGAATTCAGAGCCAATGGCGGCAAGTTCTTCGACGCGGATATGAAGGCGCTGCTCACCGGCGAGGCTGGCGTGACGACGCTCAATCAGATGATCGCCCAGAACAAGGCCTCGCTCCCCGGCAACAATGACCTCGACGCGGTCGCGCAATGGGCGGCGTGGCTGCAAGGCAAAGTGGCCATGATCTTCTCTTGGCCGCCGACCGGGCGGATTTCCTCGAACTATGCCCAACGCGACAAGGCGATCAATTTCATCCCGCAATCGAGCATCGCCGACAAGGTGGGCTATGCGGTCCTGCCAGGCGGCAACGGCGAAATGGCGTCGGGCTATGTCAAGGCCTTGGTGGCCGGGTCAAACAATGAAGAAGCCGCCTATCTTTTCATGCAATGGGTGACGGCGCCGCCGCTGTCTCTCGTCCGGACGATGTTGCCTTACACACTGCGCGATCCTTACCGCATGTCGACTTACAAATCCGAGGAGTACCGCGCGCTCTGGCCGGCGGCGAAGGACTATCTGAGCAACCTTTGCGAATGCGCCAATAGCGGCGTCGTCGATATGATCATGCCCGGTTGGCAGGACTACGCTCTGTCCATCGACCGGATGTGCACAGCGGTTTGGGGCGGCGAAGCTCCCAAATCTGCTTTGCAGAAAGCCGCGGCCGAGTGGGATGCGACGACCCAGCGGCTCGGTGTGCCGGCGCAGAAAGCGGCGTACCAGGAATTTCTACAAATCCCGGGCTCCTACGCCGACCATACGATCGAAAAACTCGGGCAAGCGGTTCACGTCGCCTAGTCCGCTGCCGTTCGAAAACCGACTTGGCCCGGTTAAGCCGCGCGGGGCAAGTCGAAAGGAGGAAAGATGACTCACTCCGCCGCCGCAAACCTCTCGCCGATTTCCCTCGGCAAAAGGACGGCGGCGGTTTCCGCTTGGGCGGACCGCCACTTCAAATGGCTGATGGTCGCGCCGGCGGCCCTGCTCATTCTGGTCTTCTCGATTTATCCCTTGCTGTTTTCGCTCTGGGTCGACTTCGTCAACTACGATTTTCAGATTCCCGGTCACGCTTTCGTTGGCCTGCAGAATTTCGTGCAAGTCGTCAATGATCCGCTGGCCTGGTCGTCGCTCGCCTTGACCGTCATCCTCTCGGTCACAGTCGTCGCGATCGAATTCGTGCTCGGCCTCGCTTTGGCGCTCGCCATGGTGAAAATGTTTCGCGGACGCGGCGTCGTCCTGTCGATTCTGATTATTCCTCTTT
>DATGLU010000262.1:0-5697 GCA_035294045.1 Roseiarcus sp.
GGGCAGATGGGCAACGGCATCGCGCAGGTCTGCGCGGTCGCCGGCCTTAACGTCGTGATGAGCGACGTGACCGAAGATCGGCTCAAGGCGGCGTTGGCGACGATTAACGGCCATCTGGCGCGCGAGGTCGCGCGCGGCCAAATCGACGAGGCCAAGCGCCACGAGGCGTTGTCGCGCATCGACACGACGACCGATCTCGACAAGCTTTCCGATTGCGATCTCGTCATTGAGGCGGCTTCCGAGAACGAGGAGGTCAAGCGCAAGATTTTCACCAATTTGCGCCCCTATCTCAAAAGCGACGCGATCGTCGCTTCGAACACGTCCTCGATCTCGATCACGCGCCTCGCCTCGATCACCGCCAATCCCGAGCGCTTCATCGGCATTCATTTCATGAATCCCGTGCCGCGCATGCAATTGGTCGAATTGATCCGCGGCATCGCCACCCAGGACGAGACCTTCGAGACGGCCAAGGCTTTCGTCACCAAGCTCGGCAAGACGGCGACGCTGTCGGAAGATTTCCCGGCCTTCATCGTCAACCGCATCCTGCTGCCGATGATCAACGAGGCGATCTACACGCTCTACGAAGGTGTCGGCACGGTCGAGGCGATCGACACGGCGATGCGGCTCGGCGCCAATCACCCGATGGGGCCATTGCAGCTCGCCGATTTCATCGGCCTCGATACGTGTCTCGCGGTGATGCAGGTGCTGCACGAGGGCCTCGCCGATTCGAAATACCGGCCCTGCCCGCTGCTGGTGAAATATGTCGAGGCCGGTTGGCTCGGCCGCAAGACGCAGCGCGGCTTTTACGACTATCGCGGCGAGCATCCGATGCCGACGCGGTGAGGCGATGGCGTCGATCCGCAAGGAGCTTCAGCTTGACGCCGACGCGGCCGATGTCTGGGCCGCTCTCGCCGATTTCGGCGCAGTCGACAAGCGAGTCGCGCCGGGCTTCGTCGTCTCATCGCAACTCGACGGCGACCGCCGCTCGGTCAAATTCGCCAATGGCGTGGAGGCCGTAGAAACGCTGGTCTCGCGCGACGATGAAACGCGGCGGCTGGTCTATGCGATCATTGGCGGCCGCATGGCCCATTACAACGCCGCGCTCCAAGTCTTCGCCGAAGGGCCGGATCGTTCGCGGCTCGTCTGGACCATCGATCTGCTGCCCAACGATTTCGCCGCCTATATCGGCGACCAGATGGAGACCGCGTGCAAGGCGATGAAGCCGACACTCGAAGGACAGGCGGCGTAACACTCAATCGGCTTCGGGCTTGCCGCGCCGCAGGCTCTTCACCAGGCTCCGCCGCCCCTTCGACTCCAGGCGCTTCTCCTTGGACGCTTTGGTCGGCTTGGTCGGCCGCCTGACGGTCGGGCGCTTCTGCGCTTGCATGAGCAGCGCGGCGAGCCGTTCGCGCGCGTCGGCGCGGTTGCGCTCCTGGCTGCGGAAGCGCTGGGCGAAGATGACGACGACGCCGTCCTGCGTCAGGCGCGAGCCGGCGAGGCGCTGCAATCGGATCGAGACGTCGTCCGGCAAGCTCTTCGAGCGGCGCGCGTCGAAGCGCAGTTCGACCGCGGTTGCGACCTTGTTGACGTTCTGCCCGCCGGGACCGGAGGCGCGAACGAAAGTCTCGCTAATCTCGCTCTCGTCGATATTGAGCCGGCCGACCCGCATGGGCTCCGGATACCGGTCGTGGGCGGCGAGCGCAAGGCGGACATCTCGCCCCGTCATTGCGAGCGAAGCGAAGCAATGCATTCGTAGCGCGCAGTCTTACGAATGGATTGCTTCGTCGCTTCGCTCCTCGCAATGACGGCGGGACTACTTCGCCGCGCGCAGCTTCGGCCGCTCGGCCTCCGGCATGTCCGCCGCGGGCGGCGTCGCCGGGGCGGTCGGCGCGGCGGCGGCTTCCGCGGTCTCGGCCGAGAAGCGGGCGATCAGCCATGAGCGGAACAGCGCCACGGCCTCGTTGTTGAGGTCTTCCGGATGGGTGGTGAGGTAATAGCCGTAGCCTTCTTCGAGCCCGATATCGAAAGGCCTGACGAGGCGCCCGGATCGCACCTCCTCCTGGAACAGCATCGGATCGGCAAGGACGAGCCCATCGCCGGAGAGCGCGTATTGCACGGCGAGCTGCGCGGTGTCGAAGACGAGGCCGCGATCGACCGGCAAATCCGGGCGGCCGAGCGAGCGCGTCAGCATCTCCCAGAAGAAGTGGCGCGGCCGGTCGTCGACCTTCACGTGCAGAAGATCGCAAGAAGCGATCAGCCGGGCAGGGTCGATGCGCTCGACGCCTTGGAGCAATTTCGGGCTGCACAGAATGGTCGAGCGGACCATCCAAAGCAGATCGAGGATGGCGTCGGTCACCCGCGGCTCGGAATAGACGATGGCGATGTCGACATCGCCATCGACCTCGGCGCCGCTCGTCGGCTTGGAGACGATCTCCAGCGTGATGCCGGGATGCTCGGCGCGGAAGTCGCGCAGGATCGGAATGGCGAGGCGATGCGCGAATGTCGTCGGCAGCGCGACTTTCAGCACCCGCTTCGGCCGGCCCTTCTCCTTGATCACCTCGCTGAGCGCCTGATCGATCCGGTCGAAGGACTTGGTCAGAACCGGCAGGATATGGCGGCCGGCCTCGGTCAGCACCAATTGCTGCGGCCGCCGTTCGAACAGGGTTACGCCGAGAAAATTCTCCAGGACGATGACGTGGCGGCTGACCGCGCTCTGCGCCACCGTCAGGCTGTTTGCGGCCGCCGTGAAGCTTAGATGCTGGCCTGCGGCCTCGAAAGCGCGCAGCGCGTTAAGCGGCAGCCATTTGCGATCCATCGTCGCCCCCTCGAGACGACGCGCGTTTGGACGGAACCAACTAAAATTATCCGATGCGCGTTTTCGCGAGCCTTTCTTCGTCAAGTTCATAGCCCATGCCGGGCCTATCGCTCAGCACGATATTTCCGTCTGCGCTGATCTTCAAGGGTTCGCGCATCATGTAGTCGCGGCGATCCACATCCCATTCGGGCGGATCGTAGGGATATTCGAGGAAAGGCGCATCGGCGAGGCCGGCGGTGAGATGGGCGTTGGCGACCACGCCGATTCCATTCGTCCAAGTATGCGGCGTGAAGACGAGATTGTGCTCCTGGGCCATCAAGGCGACGCGGCGCAAGCCGGTCAGGCCGCCGACCAGCGCCGCGTCGGGCTGCAGCACATCGAGGCAACCTTCGCCGATCAGGTCGCGGAACTCGTAAAGCTCGCGCGTCATCTCGCCGCCGGCGATTCGGATGTCCGTCGCGTCGCGAAGGCGACGCATGCCGTCGCGGTCGCCGCGATGCAGCGGCTCCTCCATCCAATAAACGCCGAGCCGCTCCAATTCCCGGGCGACCCTGACGGCGTCCTTCAGCGACCACGGCGCATAGGTGTCCCAAGACATGCGCCAACCCTGATTGCAGTCGACCATCAGCTCCAAGCGCTCGCCGATTCGGCCGCGGGCCGCTTCGAGCGCCTTGATGTCGGCGCGCCAATCGCCGCGGTGGAAGCGGATCTTCAGCGCCGAAAAGCCCTTAGCGAGATAGGCCTCGGCGGCGTCGGCGAGTTGCGCCGGGCCGCGCAGCGTCCCCGACGACGCATAGGCTTTGACGCGGTCGGAAAGGCCGCCGATCAGCTTCCAGCAGGGCTGGCCGGCGATCTTGCCGGCCAAGTCCCAGAGGGCGATGTCGAGCGGCCAGCAGCGCCCCCAATGGAAGCTGATATTGTTAAGCACGCGCCAATGGCGCTCGATCGCCAAAGCGTCCTGGCCGACGAAGAGCGGTTCGTGGCCTTCGAAGCCGAGCATCATGTCGCCCGAGCCGATTCCGGTCACGCCGAGATCGGTATGGACGCGCACGATCGCCGCGTCCCAATAGGTCCGCGGCTTGGTGTCCCAGCTCGCGTTGAACGGCGGATCGAAATGAAGGCGATGGCGGGTGATCTCGATCGCCGTGATCGTGCCTTGGGCGCGGTCGCGAGAGGTTGGAAGCGATCGGTCATAGCCTGCCTCCGACGCCGTCATTGCGAGGAGCGGAGCGACGAAGCAATCCAGGAGCCACGGGGTTTCCTGGATTGCTTCGCTTCGCTCGCAATGACGGTCTGCCCCCTAAGCAACAGTCAACACAGCCTTAGCGAGCTTCAGCAAATCGGCTTGGCTCGACTCGCGTTTGTTCGAGGCGCGCATCGCCGAATTCTCCGGTCGCGCCGTCTGCTCGGCAAGCTCTGCGGGCGAGACGCCGGCGAACTCTTCGGCAAGCGACAGCTTCATGCCGGTCGCCCGCAGCAGCTTCTCGTAGGCGGCGATGAAGCCGGCGCTGCTCGGCTCGCCGCCGAGATCGGCGGCGCAAGCCGCGAAGGCGTCGTTGGCTTCGATATTCCAAGGAAGGCTCGCGAGCATGGCGATGCCGACCGCGCGGCCGTGATGGATCGGCCGCAGCGAGCCCATGGCGTGGCCGAGCGCATGGGCGATCGCCGTGCCGCAATTGTCGATGGCGATCCCGCCATAGGCCGCCGCCCATTGCAGCGCCTCGCGCGCGGCGAGATCGCGCGGGTTCTCGATCGCGCCCAGGAGATGGCGGCCGACCAGGCGAATCGCTTGGTGGGCGAAGAGACCGGCCGCCGGATTGGCGTTGCGATTGGTCGCCGCCTCGACGGCGTGGACGAGCGCGTCGATGCCGGTCGCGGCGGTGAGCGGCGCCGGCAGGCTCGCCGTCAATTCGGGATCGAGCACGACCTCGTCGGCTTTGATTTCGTCGCCCCACAGCCAGACCTTGGCGTGATCGTCTCGGGTTAGGATCGCGGTGCGCGTTGTCTCGGAGCCGGTGCCGGCGGTGGTCGGCGCGCAGACTTTCTTTAAGCCGCGCGCCGGCAGCGGATGAGCGGCGAGCGCATAATCGCCTGCCGAATGCGAGCCGCGCGCGATCGCCGCGACCGCCTTGCCGAGATCGAGCGCCGAGCCGCCGCCAAGGCAGACGACGACGCTCGCCTTCTCGCGGCGCGCGATCTCCGCCGCGGCGTCGGCTTGAGCGACGGTTGGATCGCTTTGGAAGGAATCGAAGACGGTGAGCGCCGCGCCGGCCTTGCGCAATTGCGCCGCGGTCTCGTCGATGAGCCCGGTCGCCTTCAAGCCTGGATCGGCGATGAGCAGCGCGTGCGGCTTGTTTTCGCCGGCGGCGAGCGCGCCGATCTTCTCCCGCGCCCCGATTCCGGCTGTGACGCGCGGAATGCGCGCAAGTTCGTAGACGCTCATTTGTGATAGCTCTTCAAAGCTTGAAGCGGGGCCGCGGCACCATGTCCCGGCGCGTCGAGCGGCGGAATCGTCTTTTGAAGATACGGCAATCGCAATTTGGCATGCGGGGCCAACCCGTCATTGCGAGCGAAGCGATCCATTCTTAGAGCGCCGCGTTCCATGAATGGATTGCTTCGTCGCTGCGCTCCTCGCAATGACGGGGCCGCGCCTGCCGCCGCCGTCAATGAATCTCCGGCTCCGGCAGCTTCTCGCCACGCAGGAGGAAATCGAAGTCGCAGCCTTCGTCGGCTTGGCCGATGGCGAGGGCGAAGAGCGCGCCGTAGCCGCGCGACAGGCGCGGCGGGCGGGGGACGAAGCCGGCCCGGCGGCGCGCGAGCTCGTCGTCGGGAACGTTCAGCGTCAGGCTGCGCTTGTCGACATCGACGCTGATCATGTCGCC
>DATGLU010000263.1:0-2959 GCA_035294045.1 Roseiarcus sp.
AGCGGCGATGACGATGAACCAGGTTCTCCCGAAGAACCGCACTTTCGACGAGATCAAAGTCGGCGAGACTGTCTCGTTGACAAGACTGGTTAGCGCGGAGGACGCGCAATTGTTCTCGCCCGGCGTCAATCCCGCCCATCTTGACCCGAAATACCCCGCCACTGACGCTTTCGGCCATATCGCCATTCACGGCATATGGATCGGCGCTCTCATTTCCGCTGTGCTCGGAACCAGGCTGCCCGGCCCCGGCACCACCTATCTTGGCCAAGAGCTGCATTTTCTGAAAGCGGCGGCGCCTGGAGATGTCGTAACCGCGACCGTCATCGTGCGCGAGAAACGTCAGGAGGAGAGGATCGTGATCCTCGACACAATCTGCAAAAATCAGAAGGGGGAGCAGATTGTGACCGGCGTCGCCACGGTCATCGCGCCCGCCGACAAACTTGTCCTGCCGCCAGTCGCTCCGCCCGAAGTGGCGCTGCGCCGGCATGACCGCTACGAGCCATTCATTGCAAAAGCCCGCGCACTTCCGCCGCTGCTCACCGCTATTGTCCATCCTTGTAGCGTCGAAGCTCTTCAGGCGGCGGTCGAAGCGCACAACGAAGGGCTCGTCACACCGGTCTTGGTCGGGCCGGAAGCGAAGATTCGCACTGTCGCAGACGCTGCGAGGCTTTCGCTGAGAGGACTCAAGATCATCGCGACCGAGCACAGCCACGCCGCCGCCGAGAAGGCGGTGTTCCTAGCCGCGTCCGGCCAAGTCGACGCTCTGATGAAAGGCAGCCTGCACAGCAATGAACTGCTGGAAGCCGTTGTCGCGCCTCAATCAGGCCTGCGCACCGAGCGGCGCATCAGCCACGTTTATGTTATGGACGCACCCGCCTATCCCAAACCCCTGATCGTAACAGATGCGGCGATCAATATCGCCCCGACTCTCGCGCAGAAACGCGATATCTGCCAGAACGCCGTCGATTTTCTCCAGCGCCTCGGCGTCGCCGGGCCCCTCGTGGCGGTCCTGGCCGCGGTCGAGACGATCGATCCGGCCATGCCGGCGACGTTGGATGCCGCTTGTCTCGCTATGATGGCGCGGCGTGGGCAGATCACCGGCGCCCAAGTCGACGGGCCGCTTGCCTTTGACAACGCCGTGAGTCTCGATGCGGCGCGGATCAAGGAGATCGTCTCGCCCGTTGCGGGGAAGGCGGACATTCTTGTCGCGCCCAATCTCGAGGCGGCGAACATGCTGGCCAAACAGTTGATCTATCTCGGAGGCGCGGATGCGGCGGGGCTGGTGCTCGGCGCGCGAGCCCCGATCATCTTAACCAGCCGAGCGGATTCGTTGCGCGCACGCCTCGCCTCCGTGGCCTTCGCGAAGCTTATCAAGGACAATAATCGGCTCAAGGAGCCGCTTTAAGTGATCCGCGCCAACCTATTACTCGCCCTTAACCCCGGCTCTTCAAGTATAAAATTCGCCGTCTATGAAGCGGATCGACCGAGCCCGCGCCGGATTGGGCGCGGCGTCATCGATCTGCAACGCCAGCCGCTGACGCTGCGCATCGTCGAAGGCCCTCGTTCCGTCGCGATACCGCTTAAAGCCGAGCTCGACGCCGAACTTCACGGAGTCGTCGACGAGACGCTAGGCCGGTTGGCGGATCACTTTTCCTTCAACGCGCTCGCCGCGATCGGACATCGCGTCGTTCATGGCGGAGACCGTTTCGCAGGCCCGTCGCTGATCGACGATGAGACGCTCGAGGCCATCGTCGCGCTGACGCCGCTCGCGCCGCTGCATCAGCCTCAAAGCGTCCGCCTGATCCGGGCGGTCAAACGCTTGCGCCCGCAAACGGTCCAGGCGGCCTCATTCGACACCGCCTTTCATCGTAGCCAAAGCGATCTGGTCCGTCGGTTCGCGCTGCCGCGGCGCCTGTTCGACGAGGGCGTCAAGCGCTATGGCTTTCACGGCCTGTCATATAAATATATCGTCGGACAATTGGCGCGGGTTGCCCCACAAATCGCCAAAGGCCGGGTCATCGCCGCGCATCTTGGCAGCGGCGCAAGTCTATGCGCGCTCCGCGGCGGATCAAGTTGCGACACAAGCATGGGATTTTCGACGCTCGACGGCGTGCCAATGGCGACGCGCTGCGGCGCGATCGATCCCGGCGTTTTGATCCACCTGGTCAAAGAGCGTCGTATGCCAATTGAGACGGTCGAAGACATGCTCTACCACAAGTCGGGGCTGCTCGGCGTCTCAGCAATTAGCGACGACAGCCGAATTCTTCTGTCGAGCGACGCGCCCGCAGCGCGCGAAGCGCTCGATCTCTTTACTTTACACGTCAGCAAGGAAATCTCTGCTCTAGCCACAACTATTGGCGGCATTGATGCAATTGTCTTCACGGCTGGCGTCGGCGAGCATCAGCCAGCCGTGCGCGCATCGATCTGCGAAAGGCTTGCGTGGCTCGGCGTCAAAATGAGCGCCCAATCGAATGCAAAAAACGCGCTCCGCATTGAGGAGCCCGACAGCGCGATCGCTCTCTTGGTGGTCGCAACCGACGAAGAACAGACGATTGCCGAAGAGACGCTCAGCGTATTGAGATAATTCGGCGCCAGGTGGTCTCATCTAATGTGATAGTAGCACCGGAAGCGAAGGTTGCCGGACAAGGTCACGCGTGACGCCGCCGAATAGACCTTCGGCCCACCGCGCATGACCATAAGCGCCAGCGACGACAAGGTCGGCGTCCTCTGCGTCCAGCGAGGCGAACAACGCGTCGACAGGCGTGAGTTCGCCGCCATCTGGCCATCGCGAGGGCTCGACCCTCACCCCGTGGCGCTGAAGGTGGTCGATCAGAGAAGCCGGCTCCTCGCCCGCCCCATCAGGCTGCGGCGCGAAGGTAAAGGCGGTCACCTTCCGGGCGCGCGTAAGAAATGGCATTGCGTCGTGAACGGCGCGCGCCGCTTCGCGGCTCGCCTTCCA
>DATGLU010000264.1:0-3700 GCA_035294045.1 Roseiarcus sp.
GGCGGCGATCTCGTCGCGGAACGCTTTGGCGAGCGACGACCAAAGAGCGGGATAGCTCGCGCCGCCTTGAATATGGACGGTGTTGGCGTAGGCGTCGTCCCAATCGGAAATTGCTGACAGGGCCATGCGTCGCTCGGTCCGAAAACCTTTAAGCTTGAACTAACGCGGCTTGCGGGCTACTAAAGACTCCGTCGCCTCGCGCCAGGGAGGATGCGTCGAATGCGCATCTTATGTCCAGGCGGCCTCTCTTTCGCGCTTCCGACAAAGCGCACGACGCCGCGAACGCCATTCATTCATCGAGAGCCGATCGTCGCAATGGCGATGCGCCTTGATGTCGAATCGAGAGGCTGACATGCTCGGACCATCGGCTCACACGGATACGTTCGCGCGCGACAGGCTGCCGCCGCCGGCGCAATGGCCCGATTTCCTGCTCGACGGTTTCGATTATCCCGAGCGGCTCAACGCCGCCGTCGAGCTCACCGATCGCATGGTCGAGAAAGGCTTCGCCGATCATACCGCGCTGATTGGCAACGGCCGGCGCCGCACGTACAAGGAGCTCGCCGACTGGACCAACCGCATCGCCCATGCGCTGACCGAGGACTATGGCGTCAGGCCGGGCGCGCGCGTGCTGATCCGCTCCGCCAACAATCCGGCGATGGTCGCCTGCTGGCTCGCGGCGACCAAGGCCGGCGCGGTCGTCGTCAACACGATGCCGATGCTGCGCGCCGGCGAGTTGGCGAAAATCGTCGACAAGGCCGAAGTCTCGCTGGCGCTGTGCGACACCCGGCTGATGGACGAGCTCGTCGCCTGCGCCAAGGACAGCGCCTCTCTCAAGCAAGTGGTCGGCTTCGACGGCACCGCCAATCACGACGCCGAGCTCGATCGCGTCGCGCTCGACAAATCCGTACGCTTCGCCGCGGTCGAGACCGGCCGCGACGACGTGGCCTTGCTCGGCTTTACCTCGGGCACGACCGGCGAGCCGAAAGCGACGGCGCATTTTCACCGCGATCTGCTCATCATCGCCGATGGCTACGCCAAAGAGGTGCTGAACGTGACGCCCGACGACGTCTTCGTCGGCTCGCCGCCGCTCGCCTTCACCTTCGGCCTTGGCGGCCTGGCGGTCTTTCCGCTCCGCTTCGGCGCGGCGGCGACCTTGCTGGAGAACGCCTCGCCGCCGCACATGATCGAGATCATCCAGAAATACAAGGCGACGATCTGCTTCACCGCGCCGACCGCCTATCGCGCCATGCTGGCGGCGATGGATCAGGGCGCTGACCTTTCCTCGCTGCGCGCCGCCGTCTCGGCCGGCGAGACGCTGCCGGCGCCGGTCTATGAGGCGTGGATGGCGAAAACCGGCAAGCCGATGCTCGACGGCATCGGCTCGACCGAGATGCTGCATATCTTCATCTCCAATCGCTTCGGCGATTCCCGGCCGGGCTGCACCGGCAAGCCGGTCAGAGGCTACGAGGCCAAGGTTTTCGACGAAGACATGAACGAGGTCGAACGGGGGACGGTCGGCAAGCTCGCCGTGCGCGGCCCGACCGGCTGTCGTTATCTTGCCGATCCGCGCCAGGCGAATTACGTGCGCGCCGGCTGGAATTTGACCGGCGACTCCTTCTGGCAGGACAAGGATGGCTATTTCCATTTCGCCGCGCGCAGCGACGATATGATCATCTCGGCCGGCTACAACATAGCCGGGCCCGAGGTCGAGGCCGCCTTGCTGTCGCACGCCGCGGTCGTCGAATGCGCGGTGATCGGCGCGCCGGACGAGGAGCGCGGCGAGATCGTGCAAGCGCATATCGTGCTTGCTTCGGGCGTCGAGCGCAGCGCCGAGACGGCCAAGCGCCTGCAAGACCACGTCAAGGCGACGATCGCGCCCTATAAATATCCGCGCTCGATCGTCTTCGCCGACGCGCTGCCGAAGACCGCGACCGGGAAAATTCAACGCTTCAAGCTGAAGCGGGAGGCGCGGGCGTGACCGATTTCGCCGCGACCAAGGCCAAGTTCCATCTGCCGGAGGGCGTCGTCTATCTCGACGGCAATTCGCTCGGCCCGCTGCCGAAAGGCGCGATGGAGCGGGCCCGGCGGACGATCGAGGACGAATGGGGCAAGACGCTCATTCGCGCCTGGAATCTCGCCGGCTGGATGGATCAGCCGCGCCGCGTCGGCGACACAATCGCGCCGCTGATCGGCGCCGCGCCCGGAACCGTGGTGATGGGCGATACGCTGTCGATCAAAATGTACCAGGCCCTTGCCGCGGCGCTCTCGATGCGGCCCGATCGAAAGGTCGTGCTCTCCGACACCGGCAATTTCCCGACCGATCTTTATATGGCGGAAGGGCTCATCCAGTCGCTGGCGCGCGGCCACGTCTTGAAGACGGTCGCGCCCGAGGCGGTCGAAGCGGCGATCGACGAGAGCGTCGCGGCGCTGATGCTGACCCATGTCGATTACGGCTCCGGCCGCATGCACGACATGGCGCGGCTGACCAAGAAGGCGCATGCCGCCGGCGCCGTCGCGATTTGGGATCTCGCCCATTCGGCCGGCGCGCTGCCGATCGACCTTGCCGCCTGCGAGGCCGATTTCGCCGCCGGCTGCACCTACAAATATCTCAATGGCGGCCCCGGCGCGCCGGCGTTCATCTATGTGCGGCCCGATCATATCGAGACGGCGCGCCCGGCGCTTTCCGGCTGGCTCGGCCACGCGACGCCGTTCGATTTCGATCTCAACTATCGGCCGGCGCGCGGGATCGAGCGGATGCGGGTCGGCACGCCGCCGGTCGTCCAGATGAGCATCCTCGAAGCCGCGCTCGAAATCTGGGACGAAGTCGATCTCGCCGCGCTCCGCGCGCGCTCGATCGCGCTCAGCGAGCTGTTCATCCGCGAGGTCGAAGCGCGTTGCGCGGCGCTGACGCTCGCCAGCCCACGCGATCCGGCGATGCGCGGCTCGCAAGTTTCGTTCCGATTCGCTGAGGGCTACGCGGCGATGCAGGCCCTGATCGCGCGCGGCGTGATCGGCGATTTTCGCGCGCCGGACCGGATGCGCTTCGGCTTTGCGCCGCTCTATATCGACGAGGGCGATGTGCGGCGCGCCGTCGACATTCTCGCCGGCGTGCTCGACCAGCGCGCCTGGGATCGCCCGGAATATAAGCGGCGCGAGGCGGTCACATGAGCGATCCTTACGATCCGGCTTCGGAAGGCGCCGAGACCTCGTTCGAAAGCCGCATGTCCTATGGCGACTATCTGCATCTCGATGACATACTCGGCGCGCAGAAGCCGCTGACCGGCGCGCATGACGAGATGCTGTTCATCATCCAGCATCAGGTCTCGGAGTTGTGGATGCGCCTTGCCGTCCATGAGATCGGCGCGGCGCGCAAAGCCGTCGCCGGCGACGCGCTCCAGCCGGCTTTCAAGATGCTATCCCGCGTCGCGCGAATCTTCGAGCAGCTCAACAACGCCTGGGACGTGCTGCGGACGATGACGCCGAGCGAATATACGCACTTTCGCGGCGAACTCGGCCAATCGTCCGGGCTGCAGTCCTGGCAGTACCGGCAGATCGAATTCATGGCCGGCAACCGCAATCGCGCCATGTTGCGGCCGCACGCGCATCGCCCCGACATCGTCGCGCTGCTCGAAGCCGAGCTGTCCCGGCCGAGCCTCTATGACGAGGCGCTCCGCCTGCTCGCCCGGAACGGAATCGCCGT
>DATGLU010000265.1:0-4865 GCA_035294045.1 Roseiarcus sp.
CCGATAATTTCGGTCAACTCTTTCGCCGAAAAACCCATATTGATCGCGATACTGCAATCGCTTAGCCATAGTTTTGCTTCTCGACCGGCGGCCGTAATGTGAATATGGGCAGGCTCCCATTGATCGGCCGAGTAGAAGAAGTAACCGATACCCTTTCCATCGCAAGACGGTCGGCATGGATCACCCGCTCAACCCTCCCGCCAGCGTCGGCAGATCGAGCGGCCGGAAGCCATAATGGTCGAGCCAGCGTATGTCCGCTTCGAAGAAGTCGCGCAAATCCGGCATGCCGTATTTCAGCATGGCGATGCGGTCGATCCCCATGCCCCAGGCATAGCCCTGCCAGAGATCGGGATCGAGGCCGCAATTGCGCAGGACATTGGCGTGAACCATGCCGCAGCCGAGAATCTCCAGCCAGTCCTCGCCTTCGCCGAAACGGATTTCGGTTCCCGAGCGCCGGCATTGGATGTCGACCTCCATGGAGGGCGAGGTGAAAGGAAAGAAGCTCGGCCGGAAACGCATGCCGACATGCGGCACTTCGAAGAAAGCCTTGCAGAATTCCTCCAGCACCCATTTGAGCTGGCCGAGATTGGCGGTCTTGTCGATCACCAGGCCCTCGACCTGATGAAACATGGGCGTATGGGTCTGGTCGGCGTCGCAGCGATAAGTGCGGCCGGGGCAGATGACCCGGATCGGCGGTTTTTGCGTCAGCATGGTGCGCACCTGCACCGGGCTCGTATGCGTGCGCAAAAGCTTGCGCTCGCCGGTCTCGTCGGGCGGGAAAAAGAACGTATCGTGCATGTCGCGCGCCGGATGGCCGGGCGGGAAATTCAGCTTGGTGAAGTTGTAATCGTCGCTTTCGATGTCCGGCCCCTCGGCGATCGAGAACCCCATATCGGCGAAGATCGCGGTGAGCTCGTCAGTGACTTGGGTGATCGGATGGATGCGGCCCGTCTCAAGCCCGCTGACCCGCGCCGGCAAGGTCACGTCGACCGCTTCCGCCGCGAGCTGAGCCTCGCGGGCTCGGGCTTTCAGCGCCGCCTTGCGCAAGGCCAAAGCTTCGCTGACCTTGTCTTTGAGCCCGTTGATCGCCGCGCCCTGGACCTTGCGCTCCTCGGGGGCCATTTTGCCAAGGCTCGCCAGGAGCGCCGAGATCACGCCTTTCTTGCCAAGCGCGCCGACCCGCACCGCTTCGAGCGCGGCTTCGTCGCCGGCGTCGTCGATCGCGGCGAGCGTTTGCGTTTCGAGTTCGAGCAGGTCGGTCATGGGCGTTCGTAAGGTTCGGCGGGCGACTATTCTCACATCCGTCAAAGGCTTGTCGAGTTCGCGCCGAGTGAGACGAAAAAGCCCGCCGGGAAGGCGGGCTTTGCGTTCAAGGCGCGTTTTGCCTCTCGTCAAGCCGCCTTGGGCAGATGGCCCTTGGCCTTTTCGACGATCGCGGCAAACGCCGCCGGCTCGTGAATCGCGAGTTCCGATAAGACTTTGCGGTCGACTTCGATCCCAGCCGTGGTCAGCGCGGAAATGAAGCGGCTATAGGTGAGACCATGCTCGCGCACCGCGGCGTTGATGCGCTGAATCCAAAGCGCGCGGAATTCGCGCTTGCGGTTCTTGCGGTCGCGATAGGCGTATTGCATCGCCTTTTCGACCGCCTGCTTGGCGACCCTGATCGTGTTCTTGCGGCGGCCGAAATAGCCTTTGGCCGCGCGGAGGGTTTTCTTGTGCTTGGCGTGGGCGGTGACGCCCCGTTTGACGCGAGACATGACGATCTCCTGGGAATCTTAAAGAACGGCTCGATCTCAGCCGTTGGGCAGGAAGTATTTCTTGACCTTCTCGCCGTCGGTCTTGAACAGGATCGAGGTGCCGCGGAGATTGCGGATCTGCTTGTTGGTCCGCCGGATCATCATGTGGCGCTTGCCGCGCTGGGCATAGACGACCTTGCCGGTTCCGGTGATCTTGAAGCGCTTTTTCGCGCCTGATTTGGTCTTCAGCTTGGGCATTTGGCTCTCCTCGAGGGGTTGGCCCCTCTCTTGGTTCAGCGGACCTTAAAAGGCCCGTTCGCGTCGGAATGAGCGAAAAGAACCGCCACGGCAGCCCTAACCGGCCGGGCGGTTCGAAGCCGCGTCTATAGGGGCAAGGACGGCATGGCGCAAGCGCAATGCTAAGATTCGGGCGCCATCCTATTTCCACCGGCTTCTATTGCATAATGCGGCGACGCCTTGTTGCGGCTCGGCTTAAGGATGAAGCCATGAACGACACCGCCCCGCGCGTTGCGGCTCGCCTGACCGCCCGCGCACTGATCGTCGGCGACCGGATCGACACGGCCGGTTTAGAGCGGCCTGACATGATCGCGGCGACGCCGCTAGCCTTCCGCGTCGGGGCGAGCGGCATGGTCGCGCTGTTCCGCTTCGGCGTCGCGGTCATGGTCGGCCTTTCGCCGCTGGAAGAGGAAGACCTTCTCGCCAGGCTGAAACTGCGCGCCGCCGGGCCGAGCGCGCGCGGCGACGACGAGACCGCCCATCTCGAAATCGCCCCGGAATTCGACGACCGCGCGCCGCCCGGCGGCCCGATCCAGATGAAGGACCTCTCGCCGGAGCGGTTCCTGGTCCTTGCCGACGCCTTGGCCAAGACTGTGGCGCTCGGCCGCGACGAGCGGCAGGTCAACGCCGTCTTCGACGTGATCGAGCCTTTCGCCGCCCGGCTCGCCGAGAGCGGCCGCACGCCGTTTCGCCGCGCCGCGATGCTGAAGCTGATCGGCCAGGCGCTGCTCGCCCAGCATCGCGTCTCGGGGCGGGTGGCGGTGGAGGAGAAGCCGGACGTGCTCTGGGATCGGCCCGATCTCGAGCGCCTCTACGCCCGCCTCGAAGACGAATACGAGCTCAAGGAGCGCGCCGCGGCTTTGAAGCGCAAGCTCGACGTGATCGTCGAGACCGCGCACGCCTTGACCGACATTATCGACGCCGACCGCGCGACGAGGCTGGAAGCGACAGTGGTCGTGCTGATCGTCGTCGAGGTCGTGCTCGGCCTCTATCAGATTCTCGCGCTTGGCCACGCCCATTGAGCGCCGCGCTGGAGCCGCGGTCGCCGACCGCGGCTCCGGTTCAATCGGGCTCACGCACGACGAGAGCCTTCGCTTTGCGCGCTGTTTTCGCCAGGTCGCGGTCGAAGCTGACGAACGCTTCGCAATCAGACGCCTTCGCCAGATGGAGGGCGTCCGCGAAATCCATCCCCTGCTCGGCCCAGTCGAACGCTTGGGCGACGAGCGCCTCGTCTTCAAGGGTCACATTGGCGAGGCCGACAAAGGCTTTCAGCGCGGCCAGCGTTTCGGCGGCCGGCCGACCGACGGCGCGGCGCAGAACCCATTCGGTCTCGAGCAGGACCGTCGTTGCGATGAAAACCCGCCCGCCGTCGATCAGCTCTCGGGCGCGCCGCGCTTGTTCGCGGTCGTCCGCGACGAGGTAGCGAACGATGACATTCGTATCAATCGCGAGCATCGCGGCGCCGCGCCTCCGCAGTGATCGCGGCGTCCATGTCGTCAAGCGTCAGAGGCGGTCCGGGCCGGGCCAGCGCGCCGAAAACCTGCTCGGGCTTCGTCCGCGGGATCGCCGGCGCGGATTTGAGCAACACGCCTTCCGGGGTTTGCTCCACCGTTAGGCGCGTTCCCGGCGGCCAGTGGCGTTGGTCGCGAATGGCCTTGGGCAGAATGACCTGACCCTTTGTCGAGACGACCGTGGTCGTTTGATTTGCTTTCGCCATTGCCGAGTGGCCGAGGAGGTAAGACGATAGTAAGATACGCTCGGTCAGCGCGGTGGGCAAGCGCCGTCGGCCCTTCCCCGACGCCCGTTTCTCCGCTAAAAGCGCTCCGCCTTCCGAAAGGCCGCCTGATTGGCGCTTTCTTGAGGAAGGTTAGGCTCACCAGCGCCTTTCTTAAGGACGGCTGCGGCTTCCAAGCTGGCGGCGCGGCCTTTTTTTGTGCGCCGGCGGCCAGATCAGGCGCCGCTTGAAGTCGCGGACGCGCGGGGACCCATGCCGAAACGGACAGACATTTCGACGATCCTGATCATCGGCGCCGGGCCGATCGTCATCGGCCAGGCTTGCGAATTCGACTATTCCGGCGCGCAGGCCTGCAAGGCGCTCAAAGCCGAAGGCTATCGGATCGTCCTGGTCAATTCCAATCCGGCGACAATCATGACCGATCCGGAACTGGCCGACCGCACCTATGTCGAGCCGATCACCCCGGAAATCGTCGCCAAGATCATCGCCAAGGAGCGCCGCGCCGCGCCGGGCGGCTTCGCGCTGCTGCCGACGATGGGCGGCCAGACCGCGCTCAATTGCGCGCTGTCTTTGAAGAAAATGGGCGTGCTCGAAGAGTACGGCGTCGAGATGATCGGGGCGACGGCCGAGGCGATCGACAAGGCCGAGGACCGCGAATTGTTTCGCGAGGCGATGACCAAGATCGGCCTCGCCACGCCACGCTCGCATCAGGTCAAGACTTTGCCCGGCGCGCTGACGGCGCTCGACGATATCGGCCTGCCGGCGATCATCAGGCCGTCCTTTACCCTTGGCGGCACCGGCGGCGGCATCGCCTATAACAAGGCCGAATTCATCGAGATCGTCGAGCGCGGCATCGACGCCTCGCCGACAAGCGAAGTGCTGGTCGAAGAAAGCGTGCTCGGCTGGAAAGAGTACGAGATGGAGGTCGTCCGCGACAAGGCGGACAATTGCATCATCGTCTGCTCGATCGAGAATGTCGATCCGATGGGCGTCCATACGGGCGATTCGATCACCGTCGCGCCGGCGCTGACCCTGACCGATAAAGAATACCAGATCATGCGCGACGCCTCGATAAAGGTGTTGCGCGAGATCGGCGT
>DATGLU010000266.1:0-2384 GCA_035294045.1 Roseiarcus sp.
TTCGCGCACCATGCGCGGCCTGATCGCCGCGGAGCTGATGCGCGATCCATCAATCACGGTCGTCGGCCAAGCCGCCAATGCGCTCGAGGCGCGCGAGGCGATCAAGGCGCTCAATCCGGACGTCGTCACGCTCGACATTGAAATGCCGGAAATGGACGGCCTGTCGTTTCTGGAAAAGATCATGCGGCTGCGGCCGACGCCGGTGATCATGGTCTCGACTTTGACGAGCCGCGGCGCCGAATGCACGGTGAGGGCGTTCGAGCTCGGCGCGGTCGACTGCGTCGCCAAGCCTTCGCCCGGCGACGAACATTCCCTCGCCGGCCTCGCCGCGAAGGTCAAAGCGGCCGCGTCGGCGCGGCTGGTCGGGCTGTCGCAGCGAAGTCCCGCGCCGGTCAATGGCGCGGCGCGCGGCCAAGCCGCGGCCTACGAGCCCGACGGCCGCATCGTCGCGATCGGCTCTTCGACCGGCGGCGTCGAAGCCTTGCTGAACGTCCTTTCGAAATTCCCGGCGAATTGCCCGCCGACCGTCATCACCCAGCACATTCCCGGGCTCTTCACGAAGAGCCTCGCCGAGCGGCTGAACCGCTCATGCGCGCCGAGCGTCGCCGAGGCCTATGAAGGCGCGCCGCTGAAAATCGGCCAAGTCTATCTCGCGCCCGGATCGGTCGCTCATCTCGAAATCGGCGGCGCGCCCGGCGATCCGCGCTGCCGTCTCAAAGAGACTTCGCCGGTCAATGGCCATCGTCCCTCCGTCGACGTGATGTTCTTCGCCATCGCCAAGGCGATGGGCAGAAGGGCGGTCGGCGTCATCCTGACGGGCATGGGACAAGACGGCGCGCATGGCCTGTTGGCGATGCGCGAAGCCGGGGCCAGCACGCTCGGGCAAGATGAAGCGACCAGCGTCGTCTATGGGATGCCGAAAGCGGCTTTCGAGCTCGGCGCGGTCGAGAAGCAAGTTTCATTGGCAAGGATGGGAGATCAACTCATCGCCGTCACGAATCGCAAGGGGAAAGGGTAAGATGTCCATCGCTCAGCAACTCAAAGTGCTCGTCGTCGACGACACGACCACCAGCCGCATGTTGGTCATCGACGCGCTGCAGGAGATCGGCTTCCGCCAGATCGCCTATGCGAGCAATGGCCAGCAGGCTTTGAAACATATGATGACGACGCCGGCGCATTTGGTCATTTCCGACTATGAAATGCCGGGCCTGGACGGCGTCGGCTTGCTGCAGGGCATTCGCGCCTATCAGCCGACCCGTCACGTGCCCTTCGTGATGGTCACTGGCCGGGGCGACAAGAGCCTGATCGAAAAGGCGCGCCAATTCGGCCTGAACAATTTCGTCACCAAGCCGTTCACCGTCGCCTCGTTGCGGGCCGCGCTGCAAGCGATCATCAAGGGCCTGTGATGTTGAGGCAATCGGACAAGAAATATATCCGGGTGATACAAGGCGAGTGTCACGTTTCGGACGATCCCGACGTCGTCCTCACCACGATCCTCGGCTCTTGCGTCGCCGCTTGCATCCGCGATCCGAAAGCCGGCGTCGGCGGCATGAACCATTTCCTTTTGCCGGGAGACGCCAGCCGCCTGTCGCCCTCCAGCGAGGCCGAACGCTATGGCGCCTACCTGATGGAGGTTCTGGTCAACGGGCTTTTGCGGCGCGGCGCCAATCGGCAGCGGTTGGAGGCGAAGCTGTTCGGCGGCGCCAGCGTGGTCAAGAGCCTGTCGCCGATCGGTCGCATGAATGCGGAATTCGCCCGGAAGTTCCTGGCGACCGAGGGGATCAAGATCGTCAGCGAAAGCCTTGGCGACGAGCGGGGGCGGCGGGTGGAGTACAGGCCGGTATCGGGCCAAGCTCGGCAGCTTTTCGTCGAGGCGCCAGCCGAAATCTTCGAACCTCCCCAGCCGCCGCGCGCCGCCAGCGCCGCCGGCGCGCTCGAACTGTTCTAAGCGAGGCGACGATGTCGACGGAAGCGGCCCGCAAAGCAGCCTCGCCCCCCATAGCGGCCGAGCCGCTCGCCGACCTGCTCAGACGCGTGGCGGCGGAACTGAAGAACGCGGCGCATGCGGTTGACGCGATTCCGGTCGCCGCCGGCGCCGCCGCGACGAGCGCGCCGCCCCGGCCTTTGACGCAAGCGTTGCAGGAGCTCGATCACACGTACCAAAAGCTCACCTGCCTCGCCGATTTCCTCAACGCGATCGCGCAATCGGCCCCGCCGCAATGGGCGCTCGATCCAAATCCCGCCGCCGCGGCGATCACGCTTTCCGCGCTCGCCGAGCGGATGCGCTCGCCGGAGGCGCTGGCGCGAGATGACGAGACGAACGGCGAGTTCGAGTTGTTCTGACTCGCGTCTGTTCGGTGAAATATCGCGAACGCCATTTCAAG
>DATGLU010000267.1:0-6178 GCA_035294045.1 Roseiarcus sp.
CGCCGCCCGGAGGCGAACGCCGCGGCAAAATCGAAATCCGAATCGAGCGGCTCGATCGCGACGGCTCGCTCAGCGTGAAAGACGACGGGCCAGGCATTGCGCCCGAGCACTTGCCGCGGCTGACGGAGCGCCTCTATCGCATCGATGCTGGCCAGAGCCGCTCGAAAGGCGGCACCGGGCTCGGCCTCGCCCTCGTCAAGCACATCATCGCGCGCCATCGCGGCCGCCTCGCTATTGCGAGCGAGATCGGCCGCGGCGCCGCCTTCACCGCGAACATCCCGCTTCATCCTGCCGATCGAGACGTAAAGCGGTAATATCTCAACAAATTAGCCTGTCATCAAACCGTCTCGCGCCTGTCATAGGTAGAAGACCTTGGCTCCCTAAAAGCGGGGCTGGCCGCCGGCTTATAGGCCGCGCGCGTTCCCCAACCGAGCCAGAGAGGCAAGCAATGTTCCTTCGACCGCTAACCAGCGCCGCGATCCTGTTCGCCGCCATCGCCGGCGCAAACGCCGCCGACATTTCCGGCGCGGGCGCCACTTTCCCCTACCCGGTCTACGCCAAATGGGCCGACGCCTACAAGAAAGAGACAGCAAACAGCGTCAACTATCAGTCGATCGGTTCCGGCGGCGGGATCAAGCAGATCAAGGCCAACACCGTGACCTTCGGCGCGTCCGACATGCCTCTCAAGCCGAAGGACGTGGAGGCGTCCGGTTTGGTCCAGTTTCCGACTGTCGTCGGCGGCGACGTCCCGGTCGTGAATCTCGACGGCGTCAAGCCCGGCGATCTCACGCTTGACGGGCCGACGCTGGCGAAGATCTATCTTGGCGAGATCACGAAATGGGACGATCCGGCGATCAAGGCCTTAAATCCAAACGTCAAGCTGCCGGGCGACGCCATTCTCGTCGTGCACCGCTCCGACGGATCGGGCACGACATTCATCTGGACGGACTATCTTTCGAAAGTAAGTCCAGATTGGAAATCGAAAGTCGGGGCCAGCACAGCGGTCGAGTGGCCGACCGGCATCGGCGCGAAAGGGAATGAAGGCGTCGCCAACAATGTCGCCAACGCCAAAGGCGCGATCGGCTACGTCGAATACGCCTATGTCAAGCAGAACAAGATGACCTATGTCGACATGATCAACAAAAGCGGCAAGCGGACGACGCCCGACGCCGCCAGCTTTCAAGCCGCCGCGGCCAACGCGGATTGGGCGAAATCCGATCACTACTACGTTATTTTGACCGACCAAGCCGGCGACAAATCGTGGCCGATCGCCGGGGCGACCTTCATTCTCATGCACAAACAGCCGTCCGATCCGGCGGCGGCGGCCGAAGCTCTCAAATTCTTCAATTGGGCTTACACGAAGGGCGGCGAAATGGCGCAATCCCTCGACTATGTCCCGCTCCCGCCGGCCGTGGTCGCGCAGATCAAAGCAACATGGGCGAGCGAAATCAAAGGCGCGGATGGTAAGCCTTTGATGTAAGCGAACGGTAGCGCGCGGACGGTCTAGCCCGCCGCGCGCCCGCTCCGCGGCAACCGACCAGCCGATGCGATTGAGAACGTCCGGTGGCTGATATTTCGATCCCGATTGCGCCGATCCTCGCGTCGAGCAACGCCCGTTCGCGTGCGCGCGCGCTGCGCCGCCTCATTCTTCGCGATCATGCGTTCCGCTTTATCACGCGCGCGGCGGCCATTCTTGTGCTGGCGTTGCTCGGCGGCGTGATCCTTTCGCTGGCCTGGGGGGCTTGGCCGGCGATGCGCGCCTTCGGCTTCGGATTCCTGGTCAGTGAGGTCTGGAATCCGGTGACCGACGAATACGGGGCTGCCGCACCGATCTGCGGGACGCTGATCACCGCTTTTTTGGCGGTGTTCATCGCCGTTCCGATCGGGCTCGGCATCGCGATATTTTTAACCGAACTTTGCCCGCAAAAGCTGCGCCGCCCGATCGGCATCGCGATCGAACTCCTCGCCGGCATTCCCTCAATCGTCTACGGCATTTGGGGGCTTTTCGTCTTTGCGCCGTTCCTGCAAGCCTACGTCCAACCGGCGCTGATCAGGATTTCGGCGCCGGTTCCGCTTCTGTCGATCCTCTTCGCCGGACCGCCTTACGGCATCGGCATGCTGACGGCCGGAATCATCCTGGCGATCATGGTCTTGCCGTTCGTGACGTCGATTTCGCGCGACGTCTTCGAGACCGTGCCGGCGGTTTTGAAGGAATCGGCCTATGGCATCGGCTGCACCACGTGGGAAGTCGTGCGCAACGTCGTTCTGCCCTATACGCGCGTCGGCGTCATCGGCGGCGTCATGCTCGGCCTGGGCCGCGCGCTTGGCGAGACGATGGCGGTCACTTTCGTGATCGGCAACGCTCACAAGATTTCCGGCTCGCTTCTCGCGCCCGGCACGACCATTTCGGCGACGATCGCCAACGAGTTCACCGAGGCGGTGAGCGACCTCTATACGTCGTCGCTCGTCGAGCTCGGCCTCATCCTTTTCGTCATCACCTTCTTCGTTTTGGTCGGGGCGCGTCTCATGCTGCTTCGGCTCGACAGGAAAGCGGGCGCCTGAAATGTCGAGATACGACGCCCGCCGCCGCACGGACGCCCTGGCCCGGGCCTTGTGCGTCGCGGCCGCCATTTTCGGTCTGGGTTGGCTGGCGCTGATCCTCATTGCCGTATTGTTGGGCGGATTCGGCGGCCTTTCGCTGTCGATTTTCACGAAGATGACGTCTCCGCCCGGCGCCAATGGCGGCTTGCTCAATGCGATCGTCGGCAGTTTGATCATGACCACCCTCGGCGTCGCCATCGGCGCGCCGATCGGGATGCTCGCCGGCACCTATATGGCTGAATACGGCCGCTATTCGAAGCTTACCTTCTTCGTTCGTTTCATCAACGACATCCTCCTCAGCGCGCCTTCTATCGTCGTCGGCCTTTTCGTCTATCAGATCATGGTTGCGCGCATGGGCCACTTCTCGGCGTTAGCCGGCGGCGTCGCGCTCGCCATCATTGTCATACCGGTGGTCGTGCGCACCACCGAAGACATGCTGCTCCTCGTCCCCGGCTCGCTGCGCGAAGCCGCCGCCGCGCTCGGCATGCCGCGCGCTTCGATCATCGGCCAAGTGGCCTATCGCTCGGCCCGCGCGGGCCTCGTCACCGGCGTCCTACTGGCCGTGGCGCGCATCAGCGGCGAAACGGCGCCGTTGCTCTTCACGGCGTTGAACAATCAATTCTTCACCGCCAACGTCAATGCGCCGATGTCGAGCCTGCCGGCGGTGATTTTCCAGTTCGCCCAAAGCCCCTACCGGGAATGGCATCGTCTCGCTTGGGCGGGGGCGCTGCTTATCACGGTTGCGGTTCTTACCATGAGCGTCGCGGCCCGCGTCCTTTCCGCGCGAGCGGCCAACAAGTGAGCGCGTCAATGTCTTCTCAAGGAGCCGCCAATTCGACCCAGGCCGACGCCGCAGCCCGGATGACCTCAGCCGGCGCGGCTTCAACCGGCGGGAAAATCGTGGTGCGCGGCCTGAACTTTTACTACGGGGAGGCGCTAGCGCTTAAAGCCATTGACCTCAAGCTGCAGGTCAACAAGGTCACCGCCCTGATCGGCCCGTCCGGCTGCGGCAAGTCGACGCTGCTGCGCGTTTTCAACCGAATGTACGACCTCTATCCCAACCAGCGCGCCGAGGGCGAGGTTCTTCTCGACGGCGAGAACATTCTCGACCCCGCTCTCGACCTCAATCTGCTGCGCTCGCGGGTCGGCATGGTGTTTCAAAAGCCGACGCCGTTTCCGATGTCGATCTACGACAACATCGCTTTCGGCATCAAGCTCTATGAGAAGCTGAGCAAGTCCGAGCTCGACAGCCGCGTCGAATCGGCTTTGCGCCGCTCCGCCCTTTGGGACGAGGTCAAGGACAAGCTGAATGCGAGCGGGCTGTCTCTCTCCGGCGGCCAGCAGCAGCGCCTCTGCATCGCCCGCACCGTGGCGATCAAGCCCGAAGTGATCCTTTTCGACGAGCCCTGTTCGGCGCTCGATCCGATCTCGACATCGAGGATCGAGGAGCTGATCGACGAGCTTACCGACGATTACACGATCGTCATCGTCACCCACAGCATGCAGCAGGCGGCGCGCGTCTCCGAATATACCGCCTTCATGTATCTCGGCGAGCTCATCGAGTTCGGCGACACCAGCGAGATATTCACCAAGCCGCGCGAAAAGCGCACCCAGGATTATATAACTGGCCGTTTCGGCTGAGCGGAGATATTCCGAGATGAGCGAACATATCGTCAGGGCCTATGACAAGGAGCTTGAGACGCTCGGCCGGCGCATCGGCGAAATGGGCGGCATCGCCGAGAAGATGGTGGTCGACGCGATGGACGCGCTGAGCTCGGTCAATAATGAGCTCGCTCAACAAGTCATCGCCTGCGACCCGCGCCTCGACGCCTTGCAGCGCGAGATCGAGGAGCACGCGATCCTCACCATTGCGCGCCGCCAGCCGATGGCGATCGATCTGCGCGAGATTATCGGCGCGATCCGCATCGCCGGCGATCTCGAGCGCATCGGCGACCTCGCCAAGAACGTCGCCAAGCGGGCGGTGAAGATCGGCCCGGAATCGCGCGCGCCACGCGCCTCCGTCGGCCTTAAGCATATGAACGATGTCGCCACCGAGCAGCTGAAGGACGTGCTCGACGCCTACGCCATGCGCGACGCCGAGCGCGCCCAAGCGGTCTGGACGCACGACGCTGAGCTCGACGCGCTGGAAGATTCGGTGTTTCGCGACCTTTTGACTCACATGATGGAGGACCCGCGCAATATTTCCTTCTGCGCGCATCTCCTCTTCTGCTCCAAGAGCATCGAGCGGATCGGCGATCATGCGACCAACATCGCCGAGACCGTCTATTATCTCGTCACCGGCGGCACGCTGCCGGCCGAGCGCCCGAAAGGCCGGCCCGACGCGGCCGCGCCGCAACTCGGGACTGTCGAGCCATGAAGGAGGAGCGAAGGGATTTAAGTCGAGCCGGGATGTCCGCCGCGCCGCGCATTCTCGTCGTTGAGGACGAATCCGATCTCGCCTTGCTGCTTGCTTACAATCTGGAAGCGGAGGGCTATCTGCCGGAATGCGTCGGCCATGGCGACGAAGCCGAATTGCGGCTCGCCGAAAATCCGCCCGATCTCTTGATCTTGGATTGGATGCTGCCCGGCGTCTCGGGTCTCGAAATCTGCCGCCGCCTGCGCGCGCGGGAGGCGAACCGGACGCTGCCGGTGATCATGCTGACGGCGCGCGGCGAAGAAGGCGAGCGGGTGCGCGGACTCTCGGTCGGCGCCGACGACTATGTCGTCAAGCCCTTCTCCGTTCCCGAGCTGATGGCGCGGGTGCGGGCGCTGCTCCGGCGAAGCCGGCCCGAGCGGATCGCCGAGAAGCTCTCGGCCGGCGATCTCGACCTCGACCGCGAGACCAAGCGCGTCAGGCGGGGCGCGCGCGACGTCCATCTCGGCCCGACCGAATTCCGCCTGCTCGAATATTTGCTGGAAAAGCCGGGCCGGGTCTTTTCGCGCGCACAATTGCTCGACGGCGTCTGGGGCCTGTCGAGCGAGATCGACGAGCGCACGGTCGACGTCCATGTCGGGCGATTGCGCAAGGCGCTGTCGCGCGGCAAGGAGCGCGACCCGATCCGCACCGTGCGCGGCGCCGGCTACGCTTTCGACGAGACGTTCGGGAAGATGTAGCGGCCGCGCCGCGCGTCGTTTCCCCTGCCATTCCCGTGACGCGGCGGAAATCCAGTACGGCCCATCCTGCAAGCGCGGCGGCTACGGAGGGGCGCTCACATGATCCGAGCCGCCGCGCGGCGCTCGCGCTCTCTTTCGCGGCGGCGATCCTGCGCCGGCTGATAGGCCATCCGGCCGTGATGGACGCAATAGGGCCCGTCGCCCTGGGTCTGGATGCCGCAATAGCGGAACTCGGCCGAGGTCGGATCGCCGAGCGGCCAGCGGCACATCGCCTCTTTCAATTCGACGATCGTCACGCGCAGCGACATCGGGATGACGACATCCTCGCGGAATTCAGGCTCCGGCTCGATCTGCGTCTCGCGCGCTAGGGCCAAAGCCGTATTGCCGCGGAAGCCGCCGCCGCTGCGCGGGGCGGAAGGGCGCGGCGCCGCCGGCCGCTGCCTGATGCGCGGCGCCGCCGGCG
>DATGLU010000268.1:0-2545 GCA_035294045.1 Roseiarcus sp.
GGACCGCGCGCTGGATTTGCTGCTCGATCTCGATTTCGCGGTCAGCGTCGACATGCATCCGGGCGGCGACTTCCAGCGCCTGCATCGCGCCGAGCCGGACGCGGCGTACGACGCCTTGGCGGATGCTTGGCGGATCATCGCGGCGAGAATCGCGCGGCGGCCGCCGGCGCGCGTCTTCGCCGAGCTCCTCAACGAGCCGAATGTCGAGGACGCGATCTGGCGCGAGCAGGTCGAACGGCTCGCCGCTTTGCTTCGCGCCGATCTGCCGGCGACCACCTTCGTTGTCGGCCCGGCGCCTTATCAGCGCGTCGAGGCGCTCGCGGCCTGGCGGCCGCTCGACGACGATGTCGTCTACGCCTTCCACTATTACGATCCGATGCTGTTCACCCATCAGGGGATGACCTGGGATCCTGCCGATCCGCTGTCGCGCCTTTCCGGCGTGCCCTACCCGGCGCGGCGCGGCGACAAGACGATCGTGCGGCTCATCGAGACGCTGAAACAGCGCGGCGATATGGTTCTCGTCGATGCCTTCGATCGCGCGCTGGCGCGGCCCTGGACCAAGGAGACGATGGCGGCGCAATTCGCGCCGCTCGCCGCCTGGAGCCGCGCCCATTCGGCGCCGGTCATCCTCAACGAATTCGGCGTGCTGCGCTTCAAGGCGCCGCGGGCCGCGCGCCTCGAATGGCTGCGCGACGTGCGCGAGACGGCCGAGGCGAGCGGCTTCGGCTGGGCGCATTGGGACTATCGCGAAGGTTTCGGCCTGCTCGACGAGCACGGCCAGCCCGATCTTGAATTGATCGACGCGTTGCTGCCGCCGCGCCGCGCGGCGGCGGCCGGATCGCGTCCATGAAGCTGGTCGCGCGGCTTGCTCGTTTCGCCCTGATGCAGCGCGCCATGGTCGGCGCGACGCTGACGCTCGGCATCAAGGCGAGCGGCGCGCTGTTGATGATCGCCGTCTTCACCTTGGCGGCGCGCTCGATGTCGACCGCCAGGTTCGGCGAGATCGCGATGTGGTTCAACGCGCTGTCCTGCCTCGCCGTCGCCTCGGTCTTCGGCCAGGACACGCTGATCGTACGCTCCTGGGGCGAGTATGGCGAGCAGGGTCGGCCCGATCTGATGGTCGGCGCCTACCGGTTCGGCTGGGCGACCGTCGCGATCTGCGCCGGCCTCGCCTGCGCCGCGCTGCTTGTCGCCGACCGGCTGATCAGCGCGCCGCTTTCCGGCTTTGCGCTCGCCGCGGCCTGCGCCTTTCTCGCCGCGCAGATTTTCCAGCACTATTCGTCGCATTCCTCGCGCACGATCCGCGGCTATGTCGTCTCCGAGCCGCATCGCGAATTGACCTGGCGGCTGATCCTCCTCGCCGTCGTCGCGCTTCATCTCAAAGGCGCGCTGACCATCGAGACCTTCTTCTTCGCCGCGGCGGCGGGCATGGCGCTTTCGACGGCGATCCAGACTTTCGCCGTCTTGCGCAGATTCCCCGTCCAGCAGCGGCCGGCTTATCTGACGCGCGAATGGCTCGGCCGAGCCTCGGGCATGTGCCTCTCGGCCAGCGTCGAGGCGCTGAGCCAATATGCCGAGGTGATCATTCTCGGCCTCCTGGCGACGCCTTCGGCCGCGGCCGGCTATTTCATCGCCATGCGCATCGCCAACATTTTCCCGATGATGTCGACGGGCCTGAACACCTACACGGTCACCAAGGCGAGCAGCCTGCATTTCGGCGGCCAGACGGCGCGGCTGCAAGGCGTGATGCGCTCGGTGATGACGGTGGCGGCGCTGATCGCGACGCCGACCTTCATCGCTTTGGCGCTGGTCGCCGAGCCGATCCTGTCGATTTTCGGCCCGTCCTATGTCGCCGACTATCCGGCCTTGATCATCCTGGCTTCGGCGAGCTTCATCGTCATGCTGTGCGGCCCGTCGCCGGGATTGCTGCTGATCACCGGCGATGAAAAGCTGTGGTCGCGCATCGCGGCTTTGTCGCTGGTTCTGCGCATCGCGCTGATGAGCCGGCTGGCGCCGGAATATGGCGCGGTCGGCGCGGCGATGAGCTGGGCGATCGTCAATATTCCGGTCGCCATTTCGGCAAGCCTGATCTGCCGGCGGCGCTGCGGCGTCGATCCGTCGGTCGCGTCGCTTCTATCGTACCGGCGGCAATGGCGGGCGCTCCGGGCGAGCGAGGCGTCGACCCGCCAGGGGGCGTGAGCCGCTCGGCCTTCAGGCCGCTTGCTGCAGCGCCTTGGCGCGGCTCGGCTCGAATTGCGCATAGCGCGCCAAATCGACCTTGTTGAGCACGACGCTCGCCGACTTCGCATCGAGGCCGGTCAGCGCCTCGGCGACGAGGTTGGCCTCGGTCGCGTCCCATTCGACGACGAGGAGAATCGCCGCGCCGGGCGCGAGATCGCGGGCGAGCGAGGATTGGGCGATCGCCGGCGCGTCGACGACGACGATGTCGAATCGCCTTCGGCAGCGCCGGAGCAAGGCGGCGAGCCGACCGCGTCCTTCGTCAAGCGCGTTCGGCGTTTCGCCGCCGAGCGGCAACAGGCTGGCT
>DATGLU010000269.1:0-3288 GCA_035294045.1 Roseiarcus sp.
CCCTTCCGCGGTATTTCTTTTCACCAAAGCGTCCGAGGTCATCGCAACAGGCGAGCAATTTCACGCGACGCCGTTTGACATTGAAGGCGTCTACTGGAGCCACCGCGGGGAGAATTGCACCTTCGACGTCATGATTGAAGAATTCGGCCTCGCCGCCGAACCTTTGCTGCGCCTCGCCACGATGGTCCGAGGCGCAGATACCGCGCGCCTCGATCTTGCGCCGGAGGCGCCGGGCCTTTTGGCGGCTTCGCTTGGCTTGTCACGGATGTACGACGACGATCTCGCTCAGCTCGAAGCCGGCATGCTGCTCTACGACGCCTTCTATCGCTGGTGCCGAGACGCAACAGCGGAAACTCATAATTGGCCGACGAATAAGCCTCGAAGCTCGCGATAGCCGAAGAGCATCCATCATGAATTTTGCTGCGAGGCAAAGATGGTCGGGCAAATTGAAGGCCTTAATTCAACGCCGAAAAACCCGAGCGGCTTAGGCGAGCTTGCGGTTTACTTTCTCCGCCTCGGCCTTCTTGGCTTTGGCGGCCCTGTCGCGCTCGTTGGGCAGATGGAGCGCGAACTCGCCGCCGAGCGCGGCTGGGTCGACAAGGAGCAAATGCGGGAGGCCATCGCCATCTGCCAATCCCTGCCCGGCCCTCTCGCGATACAGGTCGGCATCTACATCGCCTACCTGCGCCGAGGGTTCTTGGGCGCGTGGATAGGCGGCTGGGCGTTCATTTTGCCGAATTTCATCGTCGTCTCGGCGCTGGGCGCGCTTTACGTCCATTTCGGCGACCTCAAGCCGGTGACGGCAATTTTCTACGGGGTCAGCCCTGCGGTCATCGCATTGATTCTGCATTCGTGCTACCGGCTGGCGAAACTGGGCATGGAGGATAGGCTGCAATGGGGAATTGCGGCCGCGTGCTTCGCCGTGACCGTGACGTTGCGAGCAGAGGTCGCGCTGTTGTTCCTTGGCGCAGGCGCGATCGGCGTTCTGTACTATGGAGACCTTCGCGCTCGCCTCCCATCAACGGGACTTGCGCTGGCTGCGCCCGTCAAAGCAGTTTTCGTTGCGTCGCCTGCGCCGGCTGCTTCCGTTTCGACGATCGGCAAATTGGCGGTCTTCTTCCTCAAAGCCGGCTCGCTCACGTTCGGCAGCGGCCTTGTTATTGTGCCTTTTCTCGAACAAGGCGTCGTCCAACGCTATAATTGGCTCGATCAGCGCCAATTCCTGATCGCAGTGACGATCGGCATGATCAGCCCAGGTCCGGTCGTCATCACGGCGACATTCGTCGGGTACCTCGTCGCAGGCTTTCTCGGCTCGCTTGTCTCGACAGTCGGAATTTTTTTGCCTTCCTTCATCTTGGTCTTGATCGCGGCGCCGATTCTTGCGCGTCATCGCGCCAATCCCAACGTCCAGGGCTTCGTGAAAGGAGCCTACGCCGCGGCAATCGGCACGATCCTCGGGGCTTGCATCCTGCTTGGCGGAATCGCTATCGGCGACTGGCTCACGGCCTTGATCGGAATCGCCACACTCGCCGCCTTGTTTCGGTGGAAACTGAGCAATCCTCTGCTCATAGCGACGACGGCCCTTGTCGGCTTGATCGCCTTCCCGCTCATCCAACCCGACTGGGTCATGGTGAAGTAGCGCCGACATGGCGAGCCGACTGTCGGCGGCCCACGGACCGGCGGCGAATGAAAAGATTTGTTGACCGGAAGCAGGAGTCTCCTATGTTTCGATCGGCCCGCTACGCCCTTCTCATCGCTTGCGGCGTCGTGGCGAGCGCTGCCTTCGGCGCTGACCGCGATTGGAGCAAAGTTGCCGAGGCGCTCGACAAGAAGGGCTCGATGCAGCCGGACGGCGTCTACCGCGTCGGTTTGCCGCGGACCGACCTGAAAGTCTCTCTCGACGGCGTCGCGCTCAAGCCAAACTTCGCGCTCGGCGGCTGGCTGGCCTTCGAGCCGATGGGGAACGAGACGATGATGATGGGCGATCTCGTTCTCACGGAATCGGAAATCAACCCGGTCATATCCAAACTTCTCGCAGAGGGGCTGCAAGTCACGGCCGTCCATAATCATCTATTGCGCGCGACGCCTCCGACTTTTTACATGCATGTCGCTGGAAAGGGCGACGCTGAGCAGCTCGCCCGCCGGATGCATAACGCGATCGAGCAAAGCAAAACCCCGCTCGGTTTAAATATCGCGGCGCCTAAGACCAGTCCTGAGCTCGGGATCGAGACGACGGCGATCGATCAATTGATCGGCGCCAAAGGACACAATAACGGCGGCGTGTATCAGTACAGCCTGATCCGGCCCGACGACATCAAGCAGGGCGGAATGACGATACCCGCCGGCATGGGCTCCGCCATTGGGATCAATTTCCAGCCGACGAGCGCGGACAAGGCGGCGATCACCGGGGATTTTGTCGCGTTGGCGAGCGAAGTGAATCCGTTGATCAAGGCGCTCCGCGACAACGACATCGAAGTGACGGCGATTCACAATCATATGCTCGATGACGAGCCGCGCGTTTTTTTCATCCATTTTTGGGCCAATGACGACGCGATGAAGCTGGCCACGGGACTTCGCGCTGCGCTCGATGTGCTGCGTATCGTTCCGAGGCGCTGAAGCGAGGCGGGCACCAAGCGCCGAAACTCGCGGTCAACCAGGTTGATCAATGAACGGCGCGCCGCCGGTCGAAGAGAGGAAAGCCCAGAAACCCCACAACGAAGCCGCCGATATGGGCGAGCCAGGCGACCGGTCCTTCGGAAAGGCCGAGGGTCTGCGCGCCGGCGCCGAATATGAAATTGGCGAGAAACCAGACGGCGAGGAACATCAGCACCCGCCGTTCGGCCAGCAAGCGGGTCAGCGGCGGCGCCGGGACGAAATCATCGCCGGGCGGCGCCGAGCGCGAATAGCCGGCGCCGCCAAGCGGACCGCCCGGCTCGAAGACGAAGCGCGTCGCCGCCGCCATCAAGCCCGAATCGCCCGCCGACGCGCCGATCAGCGGCGTGAAGTCCAACGGATCGAACGCCCAATGAACCAGCGCGCCGGCGATCGCCGTCGCCGCGAAAAGCAGAAGGAATCGCGGCGCGCCGATGCGCCGCGCGACGGGCGGCCCGAAGGCGACGAGCCAGATGACGTTGAGCCCGACATGCGCCCAGCCGCCGTGAAGAAAGGCGTAGGTCAGCAGGGTCCAGGCTTTCGCGCCGCCTTCGAGGATGTGGAAATGGCGCGCCATCGCCGCTTGACGCAAGGCTTCCGGATTGTCGTTCGCCCGTTCCAGAAGGTGCTGGAGCG
>DATGLU010000270.1:0-2870 GCA_035294045.1 Roseiarcus sp.
AACAAAGATTGGCGGCGCTTGAAACCTCCGTCGCCGATGGCCATCTTTCTTTCAGATCGTTCGGTCAGATTCGTTTCATTAGAAGACCGCAAGTTCGCCACGTCAGATGACGCTCAAGAGCCAAAGGCCATGCGTCGTGGATGCGGGTAAAACCCGAGCGGGGCGCCGCCGCGTCTCGGTTCGATATGAAAGCTAGGAACCTATGTCAGGCAATCGCAAGCCCATCGCGCCCGGATCGGTCGACTCTTATCCTGTCTTGCCGCTGCGCGACATCGTGGTCTTCCCGCATATCATTGTGCCGCTCTTCGTCGGCCGCGAGAAATCGATTCGCGCGCTCGAAGAGGTGATGAAGGCCGACAAGCCGATTCTGCTCGCCACGCAAATGAACGCGGCGGACGACGATCCGGCGACCAGCGCGATTTTCACGACCGGCACGTTGGCCTCGGTCTTGCAATTGCTTAAGCTTCCCGACGGCACGGTGAAAGTACTGATCGAGGGCGTGACGCGCGCCAAGATCAAGCGCTACTTGCCGACCGAGGGCTTTTACGAGGCCGAGGCCGAGGCGATCGCCGACGATCCGCTCGACAAGGTCGAAGCGGAGGCCCTGGCGCGTTCGGTGCTCTCGGAGTTCGAAAGCTACGTCAAGCTCAACAAGAAGATCTCCCCCGAAGTCGTCGCCGCGGTCAGCCAGATCAACGATTACGGCCGGCTCGCCGATACGATCGCCTCGCATCTTGCGGTCAAGCTCGCCGACAAGCAGGCGATCCTCGAAATCGGTTCGGTCATCAAGCGTTTCGAGAAGTGCCTCGCCTTGATGGAGGGAGAAATCTCCGTCCTGCAGGTCGAGAAGCGCATCCGCACGCGCGTCAAGCGCCAGATGGAGAAGACCCAGCGCGAATACTATCTCAACGAGCAGATGAAGGCGATCCAGAAGGAGCTGGGCGACGAGGACGGCAAGGACGAAATGTCCGAGCTGGAAGAGCGCATCAAGAAGACCAAGCTCTCGAAGGAAGCGCGCGACAAAGCGACGGCCGAGCTGAAGAAGCTTAGGCAAATGTCGCCGATGTCGGCCGAGGCGACGGTGGTGCGCAACTACCTCGATTGGCTGTTGTCGATTCCGTGGTCGAAAAAGTCGAAGATCAAGAAAGACGTCGCGATGGCGCAGCAGATCCTCGACGCCGATCATTACGGCCTCGACAAGGTCAAGGAGCGCATCGTCGAGTACCTTGCGGTGCAGCAGCGGGCCAACAAGCTGACCGGGCCGATCCTCTGCCTGGTCGGACCGCCCGGCGTCGGCAAGACCTCGCTCGGCAAGTCGATCGCCAAGGCGACGGGCCGCGAATTCGTGCGCATGTCGCTCGGCGGCGTGCGCGACGAGGCGGAAATCCGCGGCCATCGGCGCACCTATATCGGCTCGATGCCCGGCAAGGTTATCCAATCGATGCGCAAGGCCAAGACATCCAATCCGCTCTTCCTGCTCGACGAGATCGACAAGATGGGCATGGATTTCCGCGGCGATCCGTCCTCGGCTCTGCTCGAAGTGCTCGATCCGGAGCAGAACTCGACGTTCAACGATCACTACCTCGAGGTCGATTACGACTTGTCGAGCGTGATGTTCGTGACGACGGCGAATACGCTCAACATCCCGCCGGCCCTGATGGACCGGATGGAGATCATCCGCATCGCCGGCTACACCGAGGACGAGAAGGTCGAGATCGCCAAACGCCACCTGATCGGCGCCGCGGCGAGCAAGCACGGCCTTGCCGAGAAGGAATGGTCGATCGAGGACGCTGCTCTGCTCGAAATGATCCGCCGCTATACGCGCGAGGCGGGCGTACGCAATCTGGAGCGCGAGATTTCAACGCTCGCCCGCAAGGCGGTGAAGGAAATCCTCACCTCAAAGAAGAAGAAGATCACGGTTACGGTTGAAAACCTTTCGGATTTCCTCGGCGTGCCGAAATTCCGCTACGGCGAGGTCGAGGCTTCCGACCAGGTCGGTCTGGTGACCGGCCTCGCCTGGACCGAGGTCGGCGGCGAATTGCTGACGATCGAGGGCGTCATGATGCCCGGCAAGGGCCGCATGACCGTGACCGGCAATCTGAAGGACGTGATGAAGGAATCGATTTCGGCGGCGGCGTCCTACGTGCGCTCGCGAGCGGTCGATTTCGGGATCGAGCCGCCGCTCTTCGATCGGCGCGACATTCATGTTCACGTTCCCGAAGGGGCGACGCCGAAAGACGGCCCGTCGGCCGGCGTCGCCATGGCGACCGCGATCATCTCGACCATGACCGGCATTCCGGTACGCCGGGACGTCGCCATGACCGGCGAGATCACGCTGCGCGGCCGCGTCCTGCCGATCGGCGGGTTGAAGGAGAAGCTGCTCGCGGCCTTGCGCGGCGGGATCAAAAAGGTGCTGATCCCGGACGAGAACGCCAAGGACCTGGTCGAAATCCCCGATTCGGTGAAGAACGGGCTGGAAATCGTGCCGGTGTCGCGGATGGAGGAAGTGCTGGGCCATGCTCTGTTGCGCGCGCCGCAGCCGATCGTCTGGGAAGAGGACCCTAAAGCGCCGGCCGCCGTTGCGCCGGAAGAGGATTCCTCCGGCCTCGTCGCGCATTAAATATTCCGACGTGAAATAGCCGCAGATCTTTCGGGATCTGCGGCTTTGTTCCAGGCGATCAAAAAAATTTTGATCGGCGGCCGGCGCGGGGGCGAGGCCGCCCTTTTTTCGTCGCGACCGCTCGCGATAGTGTGAAGGTTAACTCCTTCGCGCGTGAGGCTTTCGACGGATGACGCTTTTTGCAAAGAGTTTTGGTAGGAATATAAGCCGCGCGCAGGGGCGGTTAGCTCAGTTGGCAGAGCATCTCGTT
>DATGLU010000271.1:0-13006 GCA_035294045.1 Roseiarcus sp.
GAGCGGATTGCCGGCCAAAGCCGTGTCCGTGAAGACATCGAGCGTGTGAAATTTCCGGCGCATCAATTCTCGACCTTTCTCACACGCGCTCCGGCGCAAAGAGCCGCGACGGATTGACGAGCTGGTCTTGCGCCGGGATCAGCGCGAGTTCGCGCGAGCCCGCCGCCTGCGTCGCGGCGACGAGACCATAGACGGCGGAAGCGGCTCTTGCGAGCGCCGCGGCGGCGTCGCGCCGTTCCAGCCAATGATGGAGAAACAGCGCGGCGATCACGTCGCCCGCGCCATTGACCGCGACCGGCGCTTTCGGCGTGCGCAATCGCCAAATCGCCCCGCCACCGGAAGCGAGAAGATCGAGACTCTGCGGTGGCGTGTCGTCGAGCTCGACCGAGGTGACCAGAATAATCCGCGGCCCCGCCGCATGCAGTTTGGCCAAAGCCTTGCGGGCCGCGCCCAGCGTGCGCGCCTCGGCGCCGGTCAGCGCCTCCAGCTCGAAATGATTCGGCGTAACGATCGTCGCCGCGGGAACGGCGCGCTCGCGCATGAAATCTGCGACGCCGTCCTGCACATAGAAGCCGCGGCCTCGATCGCCGAGCACCGGATCGCAGCAATAGATCGCTTGCGCATTGGCGGCGCGCGCTTGGCTGGCCGCGCGCAGAATCGCGGCGCCGATATCCGGCGAGCCGATATAGCCGGAGAGCAGGCCAGCGCAGCCGCCAAGCACGCCCCGCTCGGCAAGGCCGGCGGCGCATTCGTCAATGTCGCCGGCGGCGAAAACCCGCCCGCGCCAGCCGCCATAGCCGGTATGGTTGGAGAATTGCACGGTGTGGATCGGCCAGACCTCGCGGCCGAGCCGCTGCAGCGCGAAGACGGCCGCCGAATTGCCGACATGGCCATAAACGACATGCGACTGGATCGACAGAATGGCGGAGGAGAGAGGCCTTTCGCCCGCTTTCCCGTTCGTTTCGGCCGGCTCGGCGCTCGTCATTGCGCCCGCGCTGTCGTTGAAGCCAAGCTTTTATCCCTTTGAAAATAATGCCTTACGTCCTTGGCAGTAATGGTTCGACGCCGTGTCATATTATGCTCACATTTAGATAGCTTTTGCCCGCCGCGCACCAGAACGTGACCAAGAAGATGGAACAAATTCCAAGTCCATCCTTCGCCATCGTATCGACACAACTGTAAAGCGGGGAATGATGACGAGCATCGCTCACGTCTACGCTTCGAAGCTTCGCCACAATTCGACAAAGTCCTTAAATTCCATTTGCTTGGCCGCCGCGTTGACGGCGGTTCTGACAATATCCAATCACAGCCCTGCCTGGGCCGGCAATGAAAACGGCGGGTCGATGTATTTCAAGGCGGCCGCCCAGCCGGCGCTGCGCGAGGGCCGCGCGGCGGCGGTGGAGGAGGCGACCTCGGCGCGCCGCCTCGGCGCCAAGCGGGGAATTTACGCCATGGTCACGGAAGCCGCCGAGCGCCATGGCGTGCCGATCGCGCTCGCTCACGCGATCATCAAGATCGAGAGCGGCTACAATTGCCATGCCCGCTCGCGCTACGGCGCAGTCGGCATCGGCCAGGTGCTGCCGTCAAGCGCGCGCGCCGAAGGCGTCTCCGGCAATCTCTATGAGTGCCGCACGGGCCTCGAGGCCTCGATGCGCTATTTGAAGCACGCGGTCGCGCTTTACGGCGACAGTTGCGCCGCCGCGTCGGCCTACAATACCGGCATTTTCGCCCGCGGCCGTTGCACCGGCTATGGCCGCCGCGCGATGCGGCTGGCGCAGGCGATGAAGTAAGCGTAGCTGCGCCGGGCGTACCCTCATCCGGCCGCTTCGCGGCCACCTTCTCCCGCAAGCGGGAGAAGGGATTGTAGCCGCGGTCGATGACCGAGGCATGGGAGGCGGATGTCGTTGCAGCCGCGGTCGCCGACCGCGGCTACAGCGCGCCCTTTTCATCCGCCTCTGCTATAAGCGCCTCGCCGTTTTGACGAGGAGCTTGGACTTGACCGACGCCGCCTTTCTTTCTCGCGCCATCGCGCAAGGGCGCGGCCTTGCCGAGGCCGACATCGTCCTCAAAGGCGGGCGGATTTTCGATCTGACCTCGGGCGCGCTGATCAGAAGCGATGTCGCGCTCTGCGGCGACCGTATTGTCGGCGTGCAAGGCGATTATCGCGGCGCGCGGGAATTCGACGTTTCCGGCAAGATCGTCGTTCCCGGTTTCATCGACACCCACCTTCATGTCGAATCCTCGCTGATCACGCCGTTCGAGTTCGACCGCTGCGTGCTCGCCCACGGCGTCACCACGGCGATCTGCGACCCGCACGAGATCGCCAATGTGCTCGGGACGACGGGAATCCGATATTTCCTCGACGCTTCGCTCTCGACCGCGCTCGATCTTCGCGTTCAGCTTTCGAGCTGTGTGCCCGCGACGCATCTCGAAACCTCCGGCGCGCGGTTGGAAATTGACGACCTTCTGCCTTTTGCGCGGCATCCCAAAGTGCTCGGCCTCGCCGAGTTCATGAATTTCCCGGGCGTCCTGGCGCGAGATTCGTCCTGCCTCGCCAAGCTCGCCGCGTTCCAGGATCGCCGCATCGACGGCCACTCGCCGCTGCTGCGCGGGTTCGACCTCAACGGCTATCTCGCCGCCGGCGTGCGCACCGACCATGAGACGACCAACATGCCGGAAGCCTTGGAGAAGCTCTCCAAGGGCATGTTCATCCTGGTGCGCGAGGGCTCGGTCTCGAAGGACCTGCATGCTTTGGCGCCGCTGATCACCGAGCGCCATTCGCCCTACATCGCCTTCTGCACCGACGACCGCAATCCGCTCGACATTGCCGAGGAAGGCCATCTCGACTTCCTCATCCGCACCGCGATCAAGCTCGGCGCGCCGCCGCTCGCGGCGTACCGCGCCGCCAGCATTTCCGCGGCGCGAATTTTCGGCCTGATGGATCGCGGCCTGGTCGCGCCGGGCTGGCGCGCCGATCTCGCCGTGATCGACGATCTCGAATCCTGCGCCGTCTCGCAGGTCTTCACCGCCGGCCGGCCGGTCGAGGAAACATTATTTGAACAAAGGACGATCGTCGCGCCGGTCGGCCGCGGCAGCGTCAAGGCGGCGCGCGTCACGGCCGCCGATTTCATCGCCCGGGGCCAAAGCCCATCGACTCAAGCGATCGGCGTCGTTCCCGGCAAAATCATCACCGAGCGGTTAGCCGTGTCGCTGCCCTTCGTCGACGGCGCCCGCAAGATCGACCTCGATCAGGACGCTGTCAAAGTCGCGGTGGTCGGCCGCCACGGCGCCAACCGCAACATCGCCGTCGCTTTCGTCAAAGGCTTCGGCATGAAGCGCGGCGCGATCGCCTCCTCCGTCGGTCACGATTGCCACAATGTCTGCGTCGTCGGCGCGAACGAAGAGGACATGGCGGTCGCGGTCAACCGGCTGATCGAGATCGAGGGCGGCTTCGCGGTGACGGAGGGCGGCAAGATTGTCGCCGAGATCGCGCTGCCGATCGCCGGCCTGATCAGCCTGATGAGCTTCGAAGAGGTGCGCAAGGCTTTAGTACCGCTGCGCGCGGCGGCGAAAAGCCTCGGCGTCGCGCTGCCCGAACCCTTCCTGCAAGTCGCCTTCCTGCCGCTGCCGGTGATTCCGCATCTCAAGATCACCGACAAGGGGCTGGTCGATGTCGATCGATTCGAATTCGTGCGGGATTGATGCGCGCGTATCCGTCATTGCGAGCGAAGCGAAGCAATCCACTCATAGAGCGCAGCCCTACGAATGGATTGCTTCGTCGCTTCGCTCCTCGCAATGACGGCATAGTACGTGCGGCGCTGCTCATCGCCTCGTCGCGGCCGCATAGGCGAAGATCGCCGCGAGCGCCAGCCAGAACAGGATCATTCCCGTCCCGCCGATCGGCGCCGCCATCGGGAAAAGCCGGCCGCCGGCGAGGGAGCGCGCCGCGAGATCGGCGCTGAATAGAACCGCGGCGCCGGCCAGGCCGAACGAGCAGGCGAGCAGCGTCCGGCGAAGAAGGGCGCGCAGGACGTGCGGCGTCAGCGCAGCAAGGCCCAGCAGAGCCGCCGCGTGCAAGATCAGAAACTGCGCAGCGATGCGGCCGAGGCCGCCATCGCCTCCGCCATGCGCGGCGGCCGCGGCGAGCGCGACGCCGGCCGCGCCGATCAGCGAAGCGAGCGCGGCGAGAACGGCAGCGGAGCGCGTCATGGAGAAAACCCCTATCGGAAGCGGCGCCCCAAAAGCAGGCGCGCCCCGCCCAGTTCAGCCGCTGCTTCCCGCTTTCGCCGACCTGCGCTAAGGGAGGCCTCCGCCGCGGCCAAGCGGCCGCGCAACCGGGTCAGCCAATGCCTCTTGCGGGTCATCTCCACGGCGTTGTTCAGCATTACGGCTATTTCGCCGTCTTTGCGACGGTCTGCCTCGAATGTCTCGGCGTGCCGATCCCCGGCGAGACGGCCTTGGTCGCCGCGGCGATTTTCGCCGGCGGCGGGGAGATCAACATTTTCATCGTGATCGGCGCGGCGGCCTTGGCCGCGATTCTCGGCGGCTCGATCGGCTATTGGATCGGCCGCGCCTTCGGCTTTCCGCTGGTCATCCGCTATGGCCGCTACATCCATCTCGACGAGCCGCGGCTGAAGCTCGGCCAATATCTGTTCAAGCGCCATGGCGGCAAGATCGTGTTTTTCGGCCGTTTCATCGCCCTGCTGCGCGCCTTCGCCGCCGTGCTCGCCGGAATCAACCGCCTGCCCTGGCCGCGCTTTTCGCTGTTCAACGCGCTTGGCGCGCTGGCCTGGGCGAGCGTGTTCGGCTTTGGCGGCTATTTCCTCGGCCAGGCCTTCGAGCACTATGCTCGGCCGGTCGGGATCGCGGCCTTAGTCTGCGCCGCGATCGGGGCTGTCGTCGCGAGCCGCTTCATCGCCCATCACGAGAGGCGGCTGATCGAAGAGGCGGAAGCGGCGATGCCCGGACCGCTGGTCGCCCCGCGGGACTAGCGCCCGATCCAGAGCTTATCCACAGCTTGCCCACAGACGCGAAGACTGCATTTCCACAGCCTTTGTACCGTCATTGCGAGCGAAGCGAAGCAATGACGGTAGGCGGCTCACCCCGCCCGCTGCGCGCCGCCGCGCTCCGTCGGGCCGATCCAGAAGCGCAATTGCTCCGACCGCCGGATCACATCGAGCGACACCGTGCGGCTGATCTTGTCGGCGTCGAGCAGACGCAGCAGGTCGGCGACGCCGTTCACCCGCTTGCCGTCGAGCGCAATCACCAAATCGCCGCTCAGCAAGCCGGCCTGGTCGGCCGGGCTGCCCTGCTCGACCTGCAGCACGCGCGCGCCATTGGCCTGCTCCAGGCCCAGACGCAGCGCGATGCGCCGCGGAATGGCGACCGTGCCGGCGCCGACGCCGATATAGGCGCGGCGGACGCGGCCGTGCCGGGCGATCTCGCCGAGCACGAAATTGGCGGTGTTCGAGGCGACGGCGAAGCAGATGCCTTGCGCGCCCATGATGATCGCGGTGTTGATCCCGATCACCTCGCCGCGCGAGGAGACGAGCGGGCCGCCGGAATTGCCGGGATTGAGCGCCGCGTCGGTCTGGATCACGTCCTCGATCATGCGCCCGCTCTTCGCGCGCAGGGAGCGGCCGAGCGCCGAGACGACGCCGGCGGTGACGCTGGCGTCGAAGCCGAGCGGATTGCCGATCGCGATCGCGATCTGCCCACGCCTGAGCTTGGCGGAATCGCCGAGCTTGGCCGCCGGCAAAGTCGCGCCGTCGTCGATGCGCAGAAGCGCCAGATCGGTGTCGGGATCGTCGCCGAGGACGCGGGCATGGAGCTGGCGGCCCTCCAGCGTCGCGATTTCCGCGCCGCGCGCGCCCTGCACGACATGGCTGTTGGTGAGGACGAGCCCGTCCGGCGAGACGATGACGCCCGAGCCGGAGCCGGCATTGGCGCCGCCGCGCTTGATGTCGACGCGCACGACGGCGGGGCCGACCCGCTCGACCACATCGCTGACGGCGCGGGAATAGGCGTCGAGGGCGTCGGCGTCGCTGGTCGCGGAAGGCGCGCCCGGGCCGGCGGATTCGGAGGAGGAGTCCAGCGCGAAGACGATGGACTCAGCGAGGGAGGCTTCGTCGAACATGAGCGGGATATGGGAATGCGGCGCGAGCGCGGCAAGGCGGCATCCCTTCTCCCCGCTTCGCGGGGCGAGGGGGTTCCCCTGCCCGCCCGCCCGCGTTAAACGAAGCCGCAAATCCCCTCAAGCCCCGTCCCCATGCCCGAACCGAACCCCGTCGCGCGCCGGCGCACTTTCGCGATCATTTCCCACCCGGACGCCGGCAAGACCACGCTGACCGAGAAAATGCTGCTGTTCGGCGGCGCCATCCAGCTTGCCGGCGAGGTGCGCGCCAAGGCCAATCGCCGCCAGACCCGCTCCGACTGGATGGGCATCGAGCGCGAGCGCGGCATTTCGGTCGTCACCTCGGTGATGACGTTCGAATATGCCGATTGCGTCTTCAACCTGCTCGACACGCCCGGCCATGAGGACTTTTCCGAGGACACGTACCGCACGCTGACCGCCGTCGACTCGGCGGTGATGGTGATCGACGCCGCCAAGGGCATCGAGGCGCGCACCTTGAAGCTGTTCGAAGTCTGCCGGCTGCGCGACATCCCGATCGTCACCTTCATCAACAAAATGGACCGCGAGACGCGCGATCCATTCGACCTGCTCGACGAGATCGAAAAGACCCTGGCCCTCGACACCGCGCCGATTACGTTTCCGATCGGCCGCGGCCGCGCGCTGGCCGGCGCCTACGATCTGCGCGCGCGGCGCGTGCGGCCGCTGGCCAAGGAGGCGGAAGATTTCGCCGTCAACGGTCCGGAAGATTCGCGCATCGCCGCCATGCTGCCGGAGGTCGAGCGCGCGCAAGCGATCGAGGAATTGGCGCTCGCCGTCGAGGGCTGCCGTCCGTTCGAGAAGCAGCCCTTCCTCGAAGGCCATCTGACGCCGGTCCTGTTCGGCAGCGCGCTGAAGGATTTCGGCGTCAAGGACCTGATCGACGCGATGGCGGAATTCGCGCCGCCGCCGCGCGCGCAAGAAGCGGAAGGACGGACCGTCGCCGCGACCGAGCCGAAAATGACCGGGTTCGTCTTCAAGATCCAGGCGAATATGGATCCGAACCACCGCGACCGCATCGCCTTCACCCGCATCTGCTCAGGCAAGCTGACGCGGGGAATGCGCGCCAAGCTCGTTCGCACCGGCAAGTTCATCACGCTGTCGGCACCGCAATTCTTCTTCGCGCAGGACCGCTCGCTGGCGGAGGAAGCTTACGCGGGCGACGTGGTCGGCATTCCGAACCACGGCCTGCTGCGCATCGGCGATACGCTTTCCGAGGGCGAGGACATCGTGTTCCGCGGCGTGCCGAGCTTCGCGCCGGAAATCCTGCGGCGGGTGAAGCTCGCCGACGCGATGAAGGCGAAGAAGCTGCGTGAGGCCCTGCAGCAAATGGCCGAGGAGGGCGTGGTGCAGGTCTTCACGCCCTATGACGGCGCCGCGGCGATCGTCGGCGTGGTCGGCGCGCTGCAGCTCGACGTGCTCGCCGAGCGGCTCGACGCTGAATACGGCCTGCCCGTCTCCTTCGAGACGAGCCGTTTCGAAGTCTGCCGCTGGGTGAGCGCCGACAGCGCCGCCGAGCTCGACAAGTTCGTTACCGCCTTCCCTTCCTCGATCGCCGCCGACCTCGACGGCGCGCCGGTCTTCATGGCGTCGAGCGCGTTCAATTTAAGGTACGAGCAGGAAAGGTGGCCGCAGATCAGGTTTGCGGATGTGAAGGATTATCAGAAAGCGAAAGCCAATTAGGCGCGCCGCGTTCTTTCTACCGACGCTGATCGAGGCCGGTGCGCGGCGCAAGTAAAATTCGGCGCACAGGCCTCCTCTCCCCGCTTGCGGGGAGAGGTACGGTGAGGGGCCGGTCGCTCCAGCTTCGACGGCCGAGCTCCTCCGACCAGCCCCTCACCTTACCTCTCCCCGTTCCGCTTCGCTCCACGGGGAGAGGAGGCCCGAGCGCCGCGGAAAGCGTTCCTCGCCGCGCGCTCGTTTCCCGCCCTCCCGACACCGAGACGTGGAGCAGGACGTCGTATGCCCCCTGCGGGCGGCGTCGAACAAGGGGCAAAAAGGACGGAGCGTTTACATGGCGTTTTCGCAACCGCTCCGCCGCAACGCCTCCGGCCGCAAATCCGCGAGCCTCGGATACCCATCCACCGCCATCAGCAAATCCGCCTCGGCGAGGAGGCAGCGCAGCACATGGACGACGCCGTCCGCGCCGTCCAGCGCGAGTCCGTACGCGTAAGGCCGGCCGATCCCCACCGCTGTCGCGCCAAGCGCGATCGCCTTGATCACATCGGTGCCCGATCGTACGCCGGAATCGAAAATCACCGGAATCTTCCCCGCCGCTTTCGCCACGTCCGGCAGCATGTCGATCGCGGCGAGGCCGCTATTGGCCTGGCGGCCGCCATGGTTCGAGCAGTAGATCGCGTCGACGCCGCCATCGATGGCGCGGCGCGCGTCGTCGGGATGGCAGATTCCTTTCAGGATCAGCGGCAGCTTGGTCAGCGAGCGCAGCCAGGGCAGGTCGGCCCAGGTCAGGACCTTGCCGAACATGGAGACCCATTGCATCACCGCCGAGGCGCCGTCCTCTTCCGGCGGCTTCTTCAGCGTCGAGCGGAAGACGGGATCGGAAAAATAGTTCGCCAAGCAATGGCCGCGGAGCTGCGGAAAATTGCCGTCGTTGAGATCGCGCGGCCGCCAGCCGGTGACCCAGGTGTCGAGCGTCACGACGATCGCCTTGAAGCCCGCCGCCTCGGCGCGGCGCACCAGGCTTTCGGCGACGCCGACATGTTTCGGCGTGTAGAGCTGGAAGAAGCCCGGCGTCTCTTTCAGCTCCTTGGCGACCGCCTCCATCGGATCGTTCGACAGAGTCGAGGCGATCATCGGCACGCCGGCCCGCGCCGCGGCCTTCGCCGTCGCGACGTCGCCATGGCCATCGGCTGAGCAAAGCCCGATCACGCCGATCGGCGCCATCATCAACGGCGACGGCAGATTGAGGCCGAAAAGCTCGATCGAGAGATCGCGCGTGGACGTATCGACCATCATCCGCGGGACGAGGCCCCAGCGCGCGAACGCGGCGGCGTTGAGATTCTGCGTCTGCTCGTCGCCGCAGCCGCCCTGCACATAGGAGAGCACGCTCGGCGCCAGCGCCGCGGCCGCTTTCGCCTCGAGCGAGCGGAAATCGACCGGCAGTTTCGGCTTCTGGCCGTAAAGACCCTTGAGGTAGATTTCGTTCTGATAATCGCCATAGGCCGGCACGGCGCGCCTCCGTCGATTTCCTCCCCCGCGAAGCGGGGGAGGGGGACCATGCGAAGCATGGTGGAGGGGGGCTGCTGAGGTTCAGGACAAATTCCTGAAACGCCGGAGCCCCTCCACCGCGCTGACGCGCGGTTCCCCTCCCCCGTCTTCGACGGGGGAGGATATTACCGCCCTGCGCAGCCTTGCGTCTTGTCGCCCGTTCGGGCCAGCGGCTTGCCGTTGACGAAGACGTTAGCCGAGCCGCCGACGATCGCGCCGCCGCAGCCGGTCCGGCCGCCCAATGTCGCGGCGGGCTTGCCGTTGATGAAGACGTTCGGCGAGCCTTGGACGACCGGCGCGCCTTCTTTCGTCGCATCGCCCGCGCGCGCCGCGCCGCCGCCGCCGACCGAAACGTCCGGACTGCCCTGGATGACCGCGCCGGGCGGAGCGGTCGCACCAACCTGGCTTTGCGCCTTTGCGCAGACAAAGGCCGCTACGGTCAAAGATGAGGCGGCGACAAAGGTACGGATATACGTTCCTACTGCATGATGAATGGCGATCATCGGAGCGCTCCGCCAAATTTGCGAGCGGACGAGCTTTCGATCGTCAACGACGTTAAGTTCTCCATGGGTCATGCAGTTTCATGCTCAAATAGTCGAAATCGCGAATGTTTCGCGTCGCAAGCACATGCGAACGCGTCACGGCCGTGGCGGCGATAAGCGAGTCCAACGGAGCGAGGACGCGACCAAGCGACGATGCGTATCCGCGCAGCCGGCCCGCCGTTTCGGCGATCGATTCGTCGACGCCGATGATCCGGCCTCGATAACGGGTCTTTATCGCCTCTAGCCAAGTTTCAAGCTTGGTTTGACGGCCGATATTCGCGACGCTCGTTGCGCCGAAGGAAATCTCGTGCAGGGCAATGACGCTGAGCCAGAGGTCCGCCGCTTCCGCCAGAAAAGACAGAACAGCGGATGAGGGTTGCGGCCTCACCAATTCCGAAATGACGTTTGTATCGATCAGATAGGACGCCATTTGCCGACGGTCAAAAGTCGGCAAATGGGTCGCCGCGGTCGCCGTCTCGAACAGGCAATTCCAGTTCGACGCCGCGCGGCGCTGTCTCGATAAGGAATTTTCCGAGGTGGCGGCGCGACAATTGCTCGTACTGGTCCGCGGAGATCACGACGCAGGGTTCTTCGCTCCCTATCATCTGCGGCTCGCCGGCGCGGGCGAGGCGAAGGATCTCGGAAAGCTTCGCTTTTGCCTCTGCGACCGGCCAGACGGAATGCCGATCGATATGGCTCGTTTCCATTTTAAGCCCGGCGGAGGGCCGCTCCTTCGCAGGCGTCATTTGAAATGCGCTCCGAGAAAATCGATAGACTAGCCTAGTCTAGTCGATATTCGTTCGCCGGTCCACCCTACTCCGCCGCCGGGCGCATCTCGCCATGGGCGCCGTCGACCAGGTGCGGCCGACCTTTGCCGCGAGAAGCGGCGGCGGCGCGGTGGTCGCGGGCGATGAACGTGTAGACGGCCGGCGTCACGAACAGCGTGAACAAGGTGCCGATCGCCATGCCGGCGAAGATGGTGAGGCCGATTTCGAAGCGGCTCTTGGCGCCGGCGCCATTGGCGAGGATCAGCGGCAGCATGCCGACGACCATCGCCGCGGTCGTCATCAGGATCGGCCTGAGGCGCACGCCGGCGGCATGCTCGATCGCCTCCCGCCGGCTCATGCCCTGCTCCTCCTGCATCCGGTTGGCGAACTCGACCATCAGGATGCCGTGCTTGGAGATGAGGCCGATCAGGGTGACGAGCCCGATCTGCGAATAGATGTTGATGCTGGTCGCGCCGAACACGCTGCCGATATTGAGCGGCAGAAGCGCGCCGAACATCGCCGTCGGCAGCGCGATCAGGATGATCACCGGATCGCGGAAGCTCTCGAATTGCGCGGCGAGCACCAGATAGATGACGAGCAGAGCGAAGACGAAGGCGTAGACGAGCGCGTTGCCTTCCTGCTCGTATTGCCGGCTGTCGCCCTGGAAATCGTAGGTGAAGCCTTCCGGGAAAATCTTGTCCGCCTTGGCCTTGAGGAAGTCCAAGGCTTCGCCGAGCGTATGGCCGGGGAACGGCACGCCCGATAAGGTCGCCGAGTTCAATTGCTGGAAGCTGGTCAGCGCGTTCGGCTGCACGTTCTGCGTGACGGTGGCGACCGTCGACAGCGGCACGAGCTCGCCATTGCCCGCTCTGACCTCGTAGCGCAGCAGCCAATCGGGCGTCATGCGGTATTCGCGCGGCGCCTGCGGGATGACCTCATAGCTGCGGCCATAGAGATTGAACCGGTTGACGTAGTTGCCGCCCAGGATCGTCGACAGGGCCGTGCCGATATCCTGCATGTTGACGCCGATCCGGTTCGCCTTGTCGAAATCGATCTTGAACTGGTACTGCGGCGTGTCGAATTTCAGATCGGTGTCGGTGAACAGGAACAGGCCGCTCTCCCGCGCCGCCTTCTGCATTTCGGCGGTGACGTTGGCCAACGTCTCGAAATCGCCGGTCGTGCGGATGACGAATTGCATCGGCGGTCCGCCGGTCGAGCCCGGCAGAGCCGGCGGCGAGAAGGCGAGGAATTGCGCGCCGGGGATTTGCTGCATCAGCGGCTGCAACTCCTGGAGGAGCTGCTTGGTCGAGCGCGTGCGTTCATCCCACGGCTTGAACAGAATGCCGGTGAAGGCCTGGCGCACGCCGTTGAAGCCGTTGATGACGAAGAGATGCGCGAATTCCGGAATTTTCTTGACCTGATCGTAAAGCGCGCCGGTGGCGTGTTCGAGATAATCGAGATTTGACGATTGCGGCACTTTGACGAGGGCGAGCGCAATGCCCTGGTCCTCTTCGGGCGCCAGCTCCTTCGGCGTCGAGACGTACATGATGCCGTTCAGCACCAGAACGCCGGCCAGAATGAGAATGGTCAGCGCGCGGAAATTGAGCGTGCTCTCCAGCCGGCGCTCATAGGCGCGGCGCAACCCCTCAAACATCCGGTCGAGGAGCCTGGTCAGCCGTCCGTCGCCGGAATGCGAGGTCAGCAGCCTCGAGCACATCATCGGCGATAAGGTGAGCGCGATGAAGCCGGAGACGACGACCGAGCCGGCCAGGGTGAAGGCGAACTCGCGGAACAAGGCGCCGGTGACGCCGGAGACGAAGCCGATCGGCGCATAAACCGCGGCGAGCGTGATCGTCATCGCGATGACCGGCAGCGCGATCTCGCGCGCGCCTTTCAGCGCCGCCTCGAACGGCGACATGCCCTCCTCGATATGGCGATGGATGTTCTCGACAACGACGATCGCGTCGTCGACGACGAGGCCGATGCCCAGAACCAGCGCGAGCAGCGTCAAAAGATTGATCGAATAGCCAAGCGCCAGCAGCGCGATCATCACGCCGACCAGCGACAACGGGATTGTCACGATCGGGATGATTGTCGAGCGCAAATTGCCAAGGAATAGGAAGATGACGATGATGACAATGCCGGCCGCCTCGGCCAGCGTCTTGCCGACTTCCCAGATCGAGGCGCGGATGAACTCGGTCGCGTCATAGGCGATCGCGCCTTTCAGGCCGGCCGGCAATTGCTTTTGAATATCCGGAAAGGCCTGGCGCACATTGCTGATGACGGTGAGCGGATTGGCT
>DATGLU010000272.1:0-2551 GCA_035294045.1 Roseiarcus sp.
ATCGGCAGGCCATTGGTGAGGACGAGGCCGGCGCCGCGAGCGACGCCGAGCATGCCGAGCGTGACGATGAAGGGCGGGATCTGGCCGCGCGTGACCAGAAAGCCGTTGACGAGGCCGGCGGCCGCGCCGGCGCCGATGCAAGCGACGATCCCCAGCGGCCAGGGAAGATCGAGGCTCGACATCAAAAGGCAGCCGACCACGCCGGAAAAACCGAGCACCGAGCCGACCGAAAGGTCGATGCCGGCCGACGAAATGACGAAAGTCGCGCCGATCGCCAGGACGCCGATCGTGGCGGTGGCGAGCAGGATGTTGAGAAAATTCGAGATGGACAGAAAGAAAGGAGACAGCGCCGCCATCGCTGCGACGAGGATCGCCAGGACGAGCAGCGACTCGAAGCGGAAGGCGACGCCGCTGGTCAGGCGTACGCGCCAATTGGTTGCGGCGCGCGCGGCGCCCGGCGCGGCGGTCATGATAGGGCCGTGTGAATCATGGCGCGCACCCATATAGGCCGAGGCTCGCCCTCACCCCGACCCTCTCCCGCAAGCGGGAGAGGGGGCCGCACATCGCGCTGCCGCGGACGAACCCTTCTCCCGCTTGCGGGAGAAGGTGGCCCGAAGGGCCGGATGAGGGTAAGCCGCGACGATTGTCGTTCGTTCGCAAGTTGGCGTCACTTCACATATTGCAGCAGCGGGTCTTTCTTGGCTTCCAGCACGTCCTTGGTCAGAACCAGCGTCGGCACATAGATGAACTCGTCGACCTTCTGGCCGCCGAGGAGCTTCTTGGCGTTCTCGACCGCCTCCTTGCCGACAAGGTACGGAAGCTGCGCGACGGAAGCGTTGAGCCGCCCGGCGAGGATCGACTTGACCGCGTCCTTATTGCCATCGACGCCGACGACGATCACCTTGTCCTTGCCGGCCGCGCGCGCCGCCTCGACCGCGCCGAGCGCCATGCCGTCATTGGCGCAGAAGATCGCGACCAGATCGGGATTGCGCTGCAGCGTGTCGTTGGCGATATTGGCCGCCTTCTGGCGGTCCCAATCGCCAGGCAGTGAGGCGACGATGGTCAGGCCCGGCGCGGCCTTCTTCAATTCGTTGGCGAAGCCGCGGGCGCGCTTCTGGCCGGTGATATTGCCGGAGAGCCCTTCAATGACGAGGACCGGTCCCTTGGCGTCCTTGCCGAGCGTCTGCGCGACATAGTCCGCGCCCTTGGCGCCGGCGGCCTCGTTGTCCGAGCCGATATGGAAGGCGACTTCGACGCCCGCTTTCTTGGTGATTTCGGGATCGAGATTGTTGTCGAGGTCGATGACCGGGATTTTCTCCTCGTTGGCGTGTTTGAGGCAGGGCAGGAGAATGGTCGAGTTGATCGCCGCGGTGATCATCACGACCGGCTTCTTTTCGAGCATGGTGTTGCAGGTGTTGAGCTGCGGCTCGGCCGCCTGGTCGGATTCGACGGCTTGCAGGAAATATTGCACGTCGGCTTCTTTCGCGCCGTCGCGCACGCCTTGCTCCATGGCGCCCCAGAACGGGTTCGACAGCGTCTTCATCAGAACGCCGTAGACCGGCTTGTCGGCGGCCGAGGCGCCGCCGATGGCAAGCGCCGCTGCGAGCGCCGCGAAGGATGCGGTTGCGATCATCTTTTTGAACATTGAGATCCTCCCTTGTGAATGGTCCGGCTTTCTCTAGGCCCCGGCCGCGATCTTGAGACGGGGGCGGGCGGGCCCGGTTGATTCCCTCACCTTCAAGGCGCAGGGAAGCTCGGTCCTAACGTCCTCCGCCTTTGCGGCGCCGGAGAGGCGCTGCATCAGGAGACGCCAGGCGGATGAGGCGAATTCGTCGACCGGCTGCGCGACGGTCGTCAGGTACGGCCGGAGCGCGCACATCCAATCGAAATCGTCGAAGCCGACGATCGAGACGTCGCCGGGAATGTCGAGCCCCAGCGCTCGAACCGCCTTGATCGCGGCGAGCGCGGCGACGTTGGTCAGAGCGAAAATCGCGGTCGGCCGGTCGGCGCGGTGAAGGTCCTGCTCGATCGCGCCGCGCAACGCCTCGAGCGGCTGGCCGCCGACGCAGATCCGGCGGCGTGCGCTCAAATCGGCCTCGGCCAAAGCGCGGCCATAGCCGTCGATGCGGGCGCGGATATTGGCGAGATGGATCGACGGCGTGAGCACCGCGATGTCGCGATGGCCAAGCGCGATGAGATGGCGCGTCGCGGCATAGGCGCCGGCGGCGCATTCGGCGCCGACCGTGTCGACGCCGGGCGAGCCGCAGCCGCGATCGACCAGAACGGAAGGCGGCAGCGCGCCGCCTCTCGTCTCGCGCAAAACGGCGAAAGAATCGTCGCTCGATGGGACGACGATCAGCCCCTCGATCTGGCGATCGAGCAGCGCCTCGATCCGGCGCCGCTCGGACGCGCCGTCCTCGCTCGACGAGACGAGGACGAGCTCGTAGTCGCTCGCCGCCGCCTGCTCTTCGATCCCGTGCACGAGGCTGGCGAAAAACGGATTGGAGATTTCCGGCACGGCGACGCCGATCAGCCGGCTGCGCTTGGCGCG
>DATGLU010000273.1:0-4800 GCA_035294045.1 Roseiarcus sp.
CACGGCGCCGGCGCCTATATTTGCGGCGAAGAGACGGCTTTGCTCGAAAGCCTCGAAGGCAAGAAGGGACAGCCGCGCTTAAAGCCGCCATTCCCGGCCAATATGGGCCTCTATGGCTGCCCGACCACGGTCAACAATGTCGAGACGATCGCGCAAGTCCCCGACATCATGCGGCGCGGCGCCGCTTGGTTCGCCGGCATCGGCCGGCCCAACAATTCCGGCACCAAGCTCTTCTGCATTTCCGGCCATGTCGAAAGGCCGTGCAACGTCGAAGAGGCCATGGGGATCCCGCTGCGCGAATTGCTTGAAAAACACGCCGGCGGCGTGCGCGGCGGCTGGGACAATCTCCTCGCCGTGATTCCCGGCGGCTCGTCCATGCCGCTCATCCCCGCCGGCGCCGACCAGGCCGACACGCTGCTGATGGATTTCGACGGCTGCCGCGACAAGAAATCGGCGCTCGGCACGGCCGCGGTGATCGTCATGGACAAGTCGACCGACATCATCAAGGCGATGACCCGCATCTCCTATTTCTATAAGCATGAGAGCTGCGGCCAATGCACGCCGTGCCGCGAAGGCATGGGCTGGATGTGGCGGGTGCTCACCCGCATGTCGGAGGGCCGCGCGCAGAAGCGCGAGATCGACATGCTGATGGAGGTCACGACACAGATCGAGGGTCACACGATCTGCGCCTTCGGCGACGGCGCGGCGTGGCCGGTGCAGGGGCTGCTGCGGCATTTCCGGCCGGAGATCGAGAAGCGCATCGATCAATACGCGGCCAATCCGGACACGCTCGGCGTCTACGACCCGCCGACGCCGATCGCGGCGGAGTAGGGCGATGGCGAAGGAGCCGGAAAACCTGGTGCTGGAGCATCTGCGGGTCATTCGCGCCGAAGTGAAGGAATTTCGCGGCGAGATGACCAACGAGCTCCGCGAGGTGCGCGCCATTCTTGGCGAGCACACGCGGCGCTTTGATTTCCTCGAAGAGCGCGTCGAGATGCTGCGGGAAGGAACCATGACGGCGATCGGCTTTGCGGCGAGCACGGGCGAATATACGAAAAAGTTGGAGAAGCAGATCGCCGACCTGACGAAGCGGGTGGAGAAGTTGGAGCAGGCGAAATGAGGATCACGCGCCGAACGCATCGTCTTTGGCGGGCGCGCCATGAGGCCGTATCCGCATGAGCAAGATCGTCGTTGACGGCAAGGAAATCGACGTTCCGCCGGAATATACGCTGCTTCAGGCGTGCGAGGCGGCGGGGGCGGAGATTCCGCGCTTCTGCTTCCATGAGCGCCTCTCGATCGCCGGCAATTGCCGTATGTGCCTGGTCGAGGTGAAGGGCGGCCCGCCCAAGCCGCAGGCCTCCTGCGCCATGGCGGTGAAGGATTTGCGGCCCGGCCCGAACGGCGAGCCGCCGGTCGTGCTGACCAATTCGCCGATGGTGGTCAAGGCGCGTCACGGCGTGATGGAGTTCCTGCTGATCAACCATCCGCTCGATTGCCCGATCTGCGATCAGGGCGGCGAGTGCGACCTGCAGGACCAGGCCATGGCCTATGGCGTCGATTCCTCGCGCTTCAAGGAGAACAAGCGCGCGGTCGAGGACAAGTATCTCGGCGCTCTCGTCAAGACCTCGATGAACCGCTGCATCCAGTGCACGCGCTGCGTCCGGTTCATCACCGAGGTCGCCGGCGTGCCGGAGCTCGGCGCGATCGGCCGCGGCGAGGATATGGAGATCACCTCCTATCTCGAGCGCGCTTTGACCTCCGAATTGCAGGGCAACATTGTCGACCTTTGCCCGGTCGGCGCGCTCACCTCCAAGCCGTACGAATTCAAGTCGCGGCCCTGGGAGCTGGCCAAGACCGAATCGGTCGACGTAATGGATGCGCTCGGCTCGGCGATCCGGATCGATTCGCGCGGCCGCGAAGTCATGCGCATCCTGCCGCGCGTCAACGAGGCGATCAACGAGGAGTGGATTTCCGATAAGACCCGCCACAATGTCGACGGGCTGAAAGTTCAGCGCCTCGACCGGCCGTATCTGCGCAAGGACGGCAGGCTCGCGCCGGTCTCGTGGCCGGAGGCTTTCGCGGCCGTCGCGGCCAAGGCCAAGGCGGCCGATCCGCGGCGCATCGGCGCGATCGCCGGCGATCTCGCGACCGTCGAGGAAATGTTCGCGCTGAAAGCGCTGATGGAGAAGCTCGGCGTCGCCAATATGGATTGCCGGCAGGACGGCTCCAAGCTCGATCCGAAATTCGGCCGCGCCTCGTACTTATTCAATTCAACCATCGCCGGAATCGACCATGCCGACGCGATCGTGATCGTCGGGTCCAACCCGCGGCTCGAAGCGCCGGTGCTCAACGCCCGCATCCGCAAGCGTTGGGCGCGAGGCGATTGCCCCGTCAGCGTGATCGGCGAGAAGGTCGATCTGACCTATCCTTACAACTATCTCGGCGCCGGTCCGGAATCGCTGGCCGAACTCGCCGATCATCCGCCGGCCGAGAAGGCCAAGCCGATGCTCATTTTCGGCGCAGGCGCGTTCGCCCGGCCCGCCGGCGCGGCGATATTGTCGCTCGCCGCCAAGGCGGCGCTGGCGCTCGGCGCCGTGAAGGAGGGCTGGAACGGCTTCAACGTGCTGCACACCGCGGCCTCCCGCGTCGGCGGCCTCGATGTCGGCTTGGTTCCGGGCGAAGGCGGGCTCGATGCGCGATCTATGGCGAGAGCCGGGACGCTCGATCTTCTGTTCAATCTCAGCGCCGACGAGATCGCGGTCGAGCCGGGCGCCTTCGTCGTTTATATCGGCACGCATGGCGACCGCGGCGCCCATCGCGCCGACGTGATCCTGCCCGGCGCGGCCTATTCGGAAAAGACCGGGGTTTACGTCAACACCGAGGGCCGGCCGCAATTCGGCGACCGCGCGACGTTCCCGCCCGGCCAGGCGCGCGAGGACTGGGCGATTTTGCGCGCGCTCTCGGAAGCGCTCGGCGCGCGCCTGCCGTTCGATTCGCTGTTCCAATTGCGCGCCGCGATCAGCGCGGCCTATCCGCATCTCGCCAAGCTCGACGACATCACGCCGGCCGATGCGGGCGCGCTCGCCAAGCTCGCTTCGCTTGGCGGCGCGGCCGAGAAAGCGCCGTTCCTGTCGCCGATCGAGGATTTCTATCTCACCAATCCGATCGCCCGCGCGTCGAAAGTCATGGCCGAATGCTCGGCCATGGCGAAAGCGCGCGCGCTGAAAGCCGCGGAGTAGGGCGGACATGGTCGATAACGGCTGGATCTGGCCCATCCTGATCACCGCGGCGAAAAGCATCGTGCTGCTCGTCGGGCTGCTGATCTTCACCGCCTATATTCTCTACGCCGACCGGAAAATCTGGGCGGCGGTGCAATTGCGCCGCGGCCCGAACGTGGTCGGACCGTGGGGTTTGCTGCAAAGCTTCGCCGATCTCTTCAAATTCGTATTCAAGGAGCCGCTCGTCCCGGCCGGCGCGAACAAGGGCGTGTTCCTGCTCGCGCCTCTGGTGACCGCGGTCCTGGCGCTGTCGGCCTGGGCGGTGATCCCGCTCTCGGACGGCTGGGCGATCGGCGACATCAATGTCGGCATTCTCTACATTTTCGCGATCTCGTCGCTCGGCGTCTACGGCATCATCATGGCCGGCTGGGCGTCGAATTCGAAATACCCATTCCTCGCCGCCTTGCGCTCGGCCGCGCAAATGGTCTCCTACGAGGTCTCGATCGGCTTCGTGATGATCACGGTGCTGCTCTGCGCCGGCTCGCTCAATCTCGGGGATATCGTCCGCGCGCAGGATACGCGTTTGGGGCTGTTCGGGTGGTACTGGCTGCCGCTCCTCCCGATGTTCGTGATTTTCTTCGTCTCGGCCATGGCGGAGACGAACCGGCCGCCCTTCGATCTGGTCGAGGCCGAATCCGAGCTCGTCGCCGGCTACGCCGTCGAATATTCGGCGACGCCGTTCCTTCTCTTCTTCCTCGGGGAATATATCGCCATCCTGACGATGTGCGCGATGACGACGATTCTCTTCCTCGGCGGCTGGCTGTCGCCGATTCCCTTCGCGCCGTTCACCTGGGTGCCCGGAATCATCTGGTTCATTCTGAAGGCCGTCTTCGTCTTCTTCATGTTCGCCTTGGTCAAGGCCTTTGTCCCGCGCTATCGCTACGACCAATTGATGCGGCTCGGCTGGAAAGTCTTCCTGCCGATCACGCTGGTCATGGTCGTCATCGTCGCCGGCGTGCTCGAGGCGACCGGTTGGGGCGCCCATTCATGAGAGCTTCGCCATGTCTTTAAGATTGGATCAGGCCGCGCGCTCGGTCTTCCTGAGCGAGTTCTTCACGGCGATCGCCGTGTCAATGCGCTATTTCTTCAAGCCCAAAGCGACGATCAACTATCCGCATGAAAAGGGCCAACTCAGCCCGCGCTTTCGCGGCGAGCATGCGCTGCGCCGCTATCCCAACGGCGAGGAGCGCTGCATCGCCTGCAAGCTTTGCGAGGCGATCTGTCCGGCTCAGGCGATCACGATCGAGGCGGGACCGCGCCGCAACGACGGCACGCGGCGGACGACCCGCTACGACATCGACATGGTCAAGTGCATCTATTGCGGCATGTGCCAGGAGGCCTGCCCGGTAGACGCGATCGTCGAGGGGCCGAATTTTGAATTCGCGACCGAGACGCGCGAGGAATTGTACTATGACAAGGACAAGCTGCTCGCCAACGGCGCGCGCTGGGAGCGCGAGATCGCGCGCAACATCGCAATGGACGCGCCGTATCGGTGAGGATTGTTCGACGGGAAAGGCGGCCA
>DATGLU010000274.1:0-5594 GCA_035294045.1 Roseiarcus sp.
CGAATCGGGGCGCGAGCGGCGTCGGCCAAGGCGTTGTCCTTCATTTCCCTCGATTCGACATTGGACTAGCGCGGCGGGCGTTTCAAGCGCCCTGTCATTCCCGCGAAAGCGGGAATCCAGCAGGCGCCGCGCTTTGAGGAGAGGCTGTACTGGATTCCCGCTTGCGCGGGAATGACAGGACGCAATGGTACGAAAACGTTTCAAGCCTCACGCCAAATCCGCCAGCATGCCCGACGAAGCCGAGCGGAGCAGCCGCTTTTGCGCCTCCCATTCGGTTGCGGCGTCGAGGGCGGCCAGCGCCTCGACATGGCCGCCGATCAGAGCGGCGACCGGAACGCCGTCGCGGTAGAGGACGCGGTTACCGGTCAGCGCCGCCACTTTCGGGCCGGGCGTCACGATCCCGGCGAGGTTCAGCGGGTCGGCGGCCGAGAGCGAGATCCATTGTCCGGAGATCGGCTTGCGCCGCATTTCGCGCAGCAGCCCGATCGCCTCGGGCAAGGCGTATTGCTCGCCGGTAAAGCCGGCGACGAAGCGGCCGCCGCGAATCTCGCCGCGCGCTTCGAGGCGGCGATAGAATCCGACCAGGTCGCGCCAGGGCGGCAGCCAGCCGGCTTCGCGCGCTAGCATCCGCCAGAACACCACGCCGTAGCGGCGCAGCAGCGTCCGCGCGACATGCTCGATCGCAGCGCTTCGCGCTTGCGGATCGAGCCCATCCGGCCCGGGCCGGCGCGCCAGCGACCAGCGGCCGGCGCTCTCCATGCCGAAAACGAGAATCTTGCCGCGCCTTCTCGCCCCGGCGATCGGCTTCCGCCGCTCCGACGGAACGAGCAGCGCGCGCAAGCCGCCGAACGAATCGGAGTTGACCAGGCCGAGCGAGACGAGCTCGCCCAAAGCCTCTTCGAGCTGCGGCCGCAACAGCCGCGCCGCGTCGGCCAGTTCGTCGAAGAACAGCGCGCCATGGCGGGTCAGGCTTTCCAGCGCGGCCTCGGCTTTCGGGCTCGGCCGAATGTCGCTGGCGGGCCGCGCCAAAGCCAGCCAAAGCGGCAGGCGCCGCCGCTCCAGCAGCGCGATCGGCGCGGTTCGGACCGGCGCGACCGCGCGGCGGCCAGTCCCCGCCGCCGACGGCGTCAGCCGGGTCCAGGCGATGCGGCCGGCAAGGCATTGCGCGTCGAGCCAGGCGGCTTCGTATTTGGCGATGCGCGCCGGCAGAATCTCCGTCTCCCAGGCGCTGGCCGGCGCTTCGAATCCTTCGAGCAGCGACAGGGCGACGCTCATCGCCTCCTCGCCCTCGAGCCGCGCGTCTTCGCTGACACGCTGCCAGGAGAAGAGAAAACGCAGGAAATCGCGCGGCGCGACCGGCTCGATCTCGGCGCGGAGGCGGCGGATCGTATAATGGTGGATACGGGCGAGCAGGCGCCGGTCGCACCATTGCTCGGCGTTGACGCCCGGCAGGAAGCGGCCGCGCAGGATCGAGCCTTCCGCCTCCAGCGCCAGCAGCGCGGCGGCGAGCGCGTTCGGCTCCAGGCCGAGCGGCGCGGCGAGCGCGGTCTCAGTGACCGGCCCTAGGCCTTCGAGCCGGCCGCGTACGATCTCGACCAGCGCCTGCTCCGCCGACCACACCGCCAGAGCCTGGTCCGCCGGCGGCGCGATGTCCGGCTCGCGCGCCGCGTCCGGCCAGATCGCCTGGACCTGGTTGAGCCGCTCGGCCGCCACCCACAGCGTCGCCTGCGGCGTGACGAGCCGGGTTGCCCGGTTGGCCTTGGCCAGCGCTTCGAGCCAGGCGGGCCAATCCGGCGCACCCTTCGCTTCCGCCTCGGTCAGGCAGCCGAGCCATAACAGCGCGTCATGAAGCTCTTCGGCGTCGCTCGGCTCGGGCCACGCTTCCGCGCGGACGCGCTCGATCGCCTCCTTGTCGAGCCGGCCGAGATCGGCGGCGCTTTCCGGATCGAGCCAGCGCCGCGCCATCACCGCTTGCGTCCGCCGCTCTTCGAGCGGCGCGTCGTCAAGAAACGCGTAAGGCCGCGCCGACAGCACTTCGAGCGCCAGCGGCGAGGCTTGCGTCAGATCGCAGGCGGCGACGCGCACGTCGCCGGCCTCGATCCGCTTCAACAGCCCCTCCAGCCCATCGATGTCCATCGCTTCGTGCAAGCAATCGGCGATCGCCTGATCGGTGAGCGGGTGATCCGGCACTTCGCGCTCGCCGACGAGATTTTCCGCGCAAGCGATCTGATCGGGGAACACCGCCGCGATCAGGTCCTCGGCCTGCATGCGCATGAATTGCGGCTGCACTTTCTTTCCCGCGCGATAGCGCGGCAAGGCGAGCGAGGCGCTCGCCACCCAGCGCCAGCGGGTGGTGAACATCGGCGAATCGAGCATCGGCTGGATCAGCACATGGCGGACGCTGCTGGCGTTGAGATACCGGGCGACCTCGGCGAGCTCGAAACTATGCGCGGTGGTCAGCGAAAGTACGATGTTGTCTTCGGTCGCCGCCGCCTGCAGCTCGAAATTGAACTTGCGGCAGAAACGCTTGCGCAGCGCCAGGCCCCAGGCGCGGTTGACGCGGCTGCCGAACGGCGAATGGACGATGAATTGCATGCCGCCCGCTTCGTCGAAGAAACGCTCGAAGACGAGCGTCTTTTGCGTCGGCAGAGAGCCGAGCGCGGCGAACGCAGCGGCGAGATATTCCACCAGTTGCGCCGCCGCGGCCTCGCTCAAGCCGAGCTCGCGCATGAGCCAGGCGCGCGCCGCCTCGCCCGAGGAATCGGCCTTGACCTTTGACGCGATCGTTTCGCGCAGCCGCGACACGGCGGCGGAAAGCTCGTCGCTGCGGCCCGGCGCTTCGCCGAGCCAGAACGGGATCGTCGGCGGCTGGCCCTGCGCATCCTCGACTCGCACCGTTCCGCGCTCGACGCGCAGGATGCGATAGGAGGCGTTGCCCAGCAGGAAGACGTCGCCGGCCATGCTCTCGACGGCGAAATCCTCGTTGACGCTGCCGATGACGTGGTTTTCCGGCTCGAGCAGCACCTGGTAATCGGCGGTGTCGGGGATCATCCCGCCGGAGGTGAGCGCCGTCGTCCGCGCGCCGCGCCGGCCGCGCAGCATGTGATTGACCGCGTCGTAGTGAAGGAGCGCGCCGCGCCGTCCGCGCCGCGTCGTAAAACCTTCCGCGAGCATATGGACGACCGCGTCGAAGTCCTCGCGCTTCAGCGCGCGATAGGGCCAGGCGCGGCGATAGAGCGCGTAGAGATCGCCGTCCGGCCAGTCCTGCGCCGCGACTTCGGCGGCGATCTGCTGAGACAATGCGTCGAGCGGCTGGTGCGGAATGGTCAGCCGGTCGAGCTCGCCGCGGCGGACGCTGTCGAGCAAGGCGGCGCATTCGACGAGGTCGTCGCGCGACAGCGGAAAGAGCCGCCCCTTGGGCGTCGCGCCGACGGCGTGGCCGGAGCGGCCGACCCGCTGCAGGAACGCGGCGATCGAGCGCGGCGAGCCGAGCTGGCAGACGAGGTCGACCTCGCCGATATCGATGCCGAGTTCGAGCGAGGCGGTCGCGACCAGGGCTTTGAGCTCGCCGTTCTTCAGGCGCTTTTCGGCGGCGAGCCGGTGTTCCTTGGCCATGCTGCCGTGATGGGCGGTCAGCGCCTTCTCGCCGAGCCGCGCCGTCAGCTCATGGGCGACGCGCTCGGCCATGCGCCGCGTATTGACGAAGATCAACGTGGTGCGGTGCTCTTCGATCAGCAGCGCGAGCTTGTCGTAGACGAGGCGCCAGACATCGGCCGACATCACCGCTTCGAGCGGCGCCTCGGGAACCTCGATCGCAAGGTCGCGCGCCCGCTGATGGCCGGTATCGGTGATCGCCGCCTCCGCCGCCGGCGCGCCGTCCGGCCCGGCGCCGACGAGAAGATGCGCCACGGCGGCGATCGGATTCTGCGTCGCGGAAAGGCCGACGCGCAAAAGCTTGTCGCCGCAGAGCGCGGCGAGGCGCTCCAGCGACAGGCTCAGATGCGCGCCGCGCTTGTTCGGCGCGACGGCGTGAATCTCGTCGACGATGACGCTGCGCGCTGTCGCCAGCATCTTGCGGCCCGATTCGGAGCCGAGCAGCACATAGAGCGATTCCGGCGTCGTCACCAAAATATGCGGCGGCTTGCGGCGCATGCGCTCGCGCTCCGCGCCGGGCGTATCGCCCGTGCGCACGACGGCGCGAATCTCGACATCGGGCAGGCCCATCTCAGCCAATTGCCGCCGTATGCCGGCAAGCGGAATGTCGAGATTGCGATGGATGTCGTTCGACAGCGCTTTCAAGGGTGAGACATAGACGATCTGGGTCTCGTCCTTGAGCGCGCCGGCAAGGCCCTGGCGGACGAGATCGTCGATCGCGGCGAGAAAGGCGGCGAGCGTCTTGCCCGAGCCGGTCGGCGCGGCGATCAGCGTATGGCGGCCGGATTTGATCGCCGGCCAGGCCTCGCTCTGCGCGGCCGTCGGCGTCGCGAAATGGCGGGCGAACCAGGCGGCGACGGCGGGATGGAAGAGCTGCGCCAAGACTGGCGCTGCGGCGGGCTGGTCCGGCCGCGCGGCGCGCCGGCGCTTGAGCGAAGCCGCTGTTGCCTCTGCGTCATCAAGAACAGGAAGAGCGGATCGCCGCACGAAAAACTCCTCGTCGCGGGCCGCGCAACAATCGAGCGGCGCCCTCTGAAACTCGATCGACCGGCAGAGTCGATCTTATGTAAGGCCGTCTCGCCTGGGAACAAGCAGTCTGGAGCTTGCCCCTTGGGCTTCGCCAAGGGTCGGAGAAAGCCGCTAGCCCGGCGGCGCGGACTCTGCTAGAACATTTAGAGAACATAATTCTGAGGTTTTTTCATGGCGCGACGCGCCGGCAGCGCCGATCTTCCCTTACATGGCGGCCGCGTGCCCGCCTGGCTCGGCGAGCGGATGACCCGGCTCGGCGCGGTGATGTGCGAGGCGATCGTCCATCATTACGGCCGCGACGAATTGCTGCGCCGGCTGGCCCATCCTTTCTGGTTCCAGTCCTTCGGCTGCGTCATGGGCATGGACTGGCATTCGTCGGGAATCACGACCAGCGTGCTCGGCGCGCTGAAGCGCGGCCTTCAGCCGCTTTCCGGCGAATTGGGCCTGCATGTCTGCGGGGGCCGCGGCAAGCATTCGCGCAAGACGCCGCAGGAGCTGGTCGCGATCGGCGCAAGGCGGGGCTTCGACGGCGCCGCGCTCGCCAAGGCGAGCCGCCTCGTCGCCAAGGTCGACAGCGCCGCGGTGCAGGACGGGTTCGATCTCTATCTGCACGGCTTCATCGTCGCCGATGACGGCCATTGGGTCGTCGTGCAGCAGGGCATGAACGACGCGCGGGGGCAGGCGCGGCGCTATCACTGGCTGTCGGAAGGCTTGAAGAGCTTCGTCGAGGAGCCGCACGCCGCGATCGACGGACGCTCGCAAGGCGAGATCGTCAACCTCACCGACCGCCGCGCCGCCTCATCGCGACGCGGGCAGGTCGACATGCTGCAAGATCTCGGGCCGGATCGCATCGTCGCCGAACTCGCCGCTCTCGAGAGCGAGACGCGATCCGCGCCGGCCGCGGACGCCCA
>DATGLU010000275.1:0-3900 GCA_035294045.1 Roseiarcus sp.
CCCCTTCTCCCCGCTTCGCGGGGCGAAGGGAGTCCCGCGCCTTCACCGGCGCCAGGCGCTCGACGCCGGCGGCGTCGAGCCGCGCGGCGAGGGCGCCCACGCTCTCGCCGCCGATCCGCCAATCCGGCGCGATCTCGCGGAGCGGGACGAGGACGAAGGCCCGCTCCGCGAGGCGGGGATGCGGCAGAATAAGACCGGGCTCGTCGAGCGCAACATCGTCATAGGCGAGAAGGTCGATATCGACGATGCGCGGCCCCCAGCGCTTCTCGGCGGCGCGGTTGCGGCCGAGGCTCGCCTCGACCGCGAGGGCGCGGGCGAGAAGCGCGCGCGGCGGCAAACCGGTTTCGACGCGCAGGCAGAGATTGACGAAATCCGGCTGGTCGAGCACGCCCCAGGGCGCGGTGCGATAATCCGCCGAGCGCGCCGCGAGCTTCACCTCGGCGCCATCGCAGAAGCGGCGCACCGCCTCGTCCAGGACCGCGCGCGCGTCGCCGACATTGCCGCCAAGACCGATCAGGGCGTCCGCCATGGCGCATCAACGCTCGCGCCGGCGGGTCAGCGCCACGCCGACATCGTCGAAAATCGCGGCGATCGGGGCGTGCGGCTTGTGGACGATGACGCGGACTTCCTCGACGCGGGCGAAGCGGGCGAGAAGCGCTTGCGCGACCGCGCCGGCCGCCGCCTCGACCAGCTTGAACTTTCGCCGGACGAAGGCGCGCTCGGCCTCGTCGACCACCGCCGCGTAGGAGACGGTGTCGGCGAGGCGGTCGCTGACCGAGGCCTCGCCGAGCGAAGCCTTCAATTCGAGATCGACGACGAAGCGCTGGCCGACTTCGCTCTCATGCGCCATCACGCCGTGATGGGCGTGCAGGACCAGGCCCTTGACGAAGATCAGGTCGGACATCGCGCCTCGCGGATGGCTTTGGCGACTTTCAGCGCTTGTGCAGTTTCCGCCACATCGTGAGCCCGCACAATCGCCGCGCCGGCTTCGGCGGCGACGAGGTGGGCGGCGAGCGAGCCGCCGAGCCGGCGCTCCGGCGGCGCCGGCGAGATTTTGTCGATGAAGCGCTTGCGCGACGCGCCAACGAGCAGCGGCAGGCCGAAGCGCTTCAAGTCGCCGAGCCGGGCGAGCGCCAGGACGCTCTGCGCCGGCGTCTTGCCGAAGCCGATTCCGGGATCGAGAACGATGCGTGAGGAGTCGATTCCGGCGCGGGCGGCGAGGTCGAGCGACCGCGCGAAGAACGCGTCGATATCCGCCATGATGTCGATCGCCGCATCGGCGCGCTCGCGATTGTGCATGACGACGATCGTCGCGCCGCTTTCGGCGACGACCCGCGCCATGTCGGGATCGCGCTGCAGCCCCCAAACGTCGTTGACGATTGCGACGCCCCGTTCGAGCGCGAAAGCCGCAACCGGCGCTTTCATCGTATCGATCGAGATCGGCAGGCCGATCTTCACGATATCCGGAACGACCGGGGCCAGCCGGGCGATCTCCTCGTCGGCGGCGATCGGCCTGGCGCCGCCATAGGGCCGGGTCGATTCCGCGCCGATATCGAGAATCTCGGCGCCTTGATCGGCCATTTGGCCGGCGCGCGCGATGGCCCGGTCCGGCGCCAGGAATTGGCCGCCATCGGAAAAAGAATCGGGCGTGACGTTGAGAACCCCCATGACCGCTGGGCGGCCGAGCGTGCGGAAAGCGGCGAGGTCAAACGACGCGGCGGTCATGACGCTGCGCCTATCACGAAGAAGCGAGCGGCGTCGCGGCCGATCTTGCCGCGGCTGGACGGCGAGGCCCCCGGCTTGCTCAGTTGACGGTGATGATCCCGTCGATCGCCCGCCACTCGGTCGGCTTGATCAGCCGGTTATGAGCGACGCGCACCGAATGAAGCGCGCCTTCGAGCTCGCGCCGCCAATAATCGAGAAAGCCGCGCAGGGTCGGAAACGACGGGGCGATGTCGTATTCCTGCCAAATATAGAGCTGCAGCAGAGCGGGATGATCCGGCATGCGGTAGCGGATCTCGGCCGTGGTCAATCCATACCCTTCAAACAGAAGCTCCCGACTCGCCATATCTCAATTCTCCGCGCGAGGCGACGCCGCCGGCCCACATGCGGGTTCGGCGTCGCCATTCAAGCAAGGTCCGCGGCATCTCGTCAAAGAGGAAACGCGAATCCGTCGGGCGGGTTCGCGCGGCCATGAGGCAACGCCCGCCCGGGCCACTCGACGGGGTTGCGCACGGAGCCATCGTCAAGCGCAAAGAAGACGAAAAATAATGCCTGATCAGGAGTTTACATCTTTATCAGCACTACTAGCCGCAGAGTGACAAAATTTTTCTCACGACCTCTTGAACAGCGTTTTTCGCGTCCTAATTCGGTCTTGCTTGGCCGGCTCGCTTGGCCGGGCTCAGGCCATTCGTGGTTCCGCACTCTGGAGGATTTGCATGCATTTCCGCCCATTGCATGATCGCGTCGTCGTGCGCCGCATCGAAGCCGAGGAAAGAACGGCTGGCGGCGTCATCATTCCCGACACCGCCAAGGAGAAGCCGCAAGAAGGCGAGATTGTCGCCGCCGGCCCCGGCGGCCGCAACGAGAAGGGCGAGCTCGTCCCGCTCGACGTCAAAGCCGGCGACCGGATCCTGTTCGGCAAGTGGTCGGGCACGGAGGTCAAGCTCGATGGCGAGGACCTCCTGATCATGAAGGAAAGCGACATTCTCGGCGTGATCGAGAAAGCGCAATCGGCGAAGAAGGCGGCCTGAAGGGCGCCTTTCAAAGCCGTCAAAGCCAGCAAGGAGGTTTGAGAAATGGCTTCCAAGGAAATCAAATTCGCGACCGACGCGCGCGACAAGATGCTGCGCGGCGTCGACAAGCTCGCCAATGCGGTGAAGGTCACGCTCGGCCCGAAGGGCCGCAACGTGGTGCTCGACAAATCCTTCGGCGCGCCGCGCATCACCAAGGACGGCGTCACCGTCGCCAAGGAGATCGAGCTCGAAGACAAGTTCGAGAATATGGGCGCCCAGATGGTGCGCGAGGTCGCCTCGAAGACCAGCGACACGGCGGGCGACGGCACCACCACGGCGACCGTGCTCGCCCAGGCGATCGTCAAGGAAGGCGCGAAATACGTCGCCGCCGGCATGAATCCGATGGACTTGAAACGGGGCATCGACATCGCCGTCGAGGCGGTGGTCGGGGATTTGAAGAGCCACGCCAAGAAGATCACGTCCAATGACGAGATCGCCCAGGTCGGCACAATCTCCGCCAATGGCGACCGGGAAATCGGCCGCTTCCTCGCCGATGCGATGCAGAAGGTCGGCAACGAGGGCGTGATCACGGTCGAGGAGGCCAAGAGCCTGGAGACCGAGCTCGAAGTGGTCGAGGGCATGCAGTTCGACCGCGGCTATGTCTCGCCCTATTTCATCACCAATGCCGAGAAAATGCGGGCGGAGCTCGAAGACCCCTACATCCTGATCCACGAAAAGAAGCTGTCGGGCCTGCAGGCGATGGTGCCGCTGCTTGAGGCGGTCATCCAGACCGGCAAGCCGCTCCTCATCGTCGCCGAGGACGTCGAGGGCGAAGCGCTGGCGACGCTTGTCGTCAACAAGCTGCGCGGCGGCCTAAAGGTCGCGGCGGTCAAGGCGCCGGGCTTCGGCGATCGCCGCAAGGCGATGCTCGAGGACATCGCCATTCTGACCGGCGGCCAGATGATCGCCGAGGATCTCGGCATCAAGCTCGAAAACGTCACGCTGCAAATGCTCGGCCGCGCCAAGAAAGTGGTGATCGAGAAGGAGAACACCACGATCGTCAACGGCGCCGGCAAGAAGGCGGACATCGAGGGCCGGGTCGCGCAGATCAAGGCGCAGATCGAGGAGACCACCTCCGACTATGACCGCGAGAAGCTGCAGGAGC
>DATGLU010000276.1:0-2189 GCA_035294045.1 Roseiarcus sp.
GGAGCGGCTGACGCCGCATATCGAGACGGCGATCGCGCGCGTCCCGGCTTTCGGCGAGGTCGGCATCAAGAAAGTCTATAACGGCGCCATCGCCTATACCCCGGACGGCTCGCCGATCGTCGGCCCGGCCCCGGGCTTGAAGAATTTCTGGCTGAACGAGGGCCATTCCTTCGGCGTCACCGCGGCCGGCGGCGCCGGCTGGCAATTGGCGGAATGGATTATTGGGGGAGAGCCGACGATCGACATGCTCGGCGTCGATCCGCGACGCTTTGGCCCTTACGCGCAGCAGGGCTTTCTCGTCGAGAAGAACGAGGAGGCATACGCCAAGGTCTTCACAAACCATTACCCGGACGAGGAGCGCGTCGCGGCGAGGCCGCTCCGTCAGGCGCCGTGCTACGGCCGGATGCGCGATCTCGGCGCCGTGTTCGGCTCGGTCTATGGCTGGGAGCGTCCGAACTGGTTTGCGCCGCCGGATTACGCGCTGAGCGAAAAGGACTTGAACAAGCCCGACGTTCTGCTCAACGAGAATCATCCGCCGGCCGGCGCCGGCGAGCGGGTGCGCGAGAAATGGAGCTTCCGCCGCTCGAACTATTTCGACTTTGTCGGGGCCGAATGCCGCAACGTGCATGAGAATGTCGGCCTGCAGGACATGTCGCCCTTCGCTAAGTTCGAAGTCAGCGGCCCGGGCGCGGAAGGCTGGCTCAACTCCATCCTAACGAACCGCATTCCCAAGGCGCTCCACCGCACGGCGCTCACCTATCTCCTTACCGCGCACGGCGGCGTTCGCGCCGAATTCACGCTGACGCGGCTTGGGCCACAGCGCTTCTACCTGGTTTCGGCCGGCGCGCTCGAGGCGCATGACTATGATTGCCTACAGAAGCTCCTGCCGAGCGACGGCGGCGTGCGGCTCGACAAGGTGACGACGCAATATGGCGTGCTGGTTCTGGCCGGGCCGCGCTCGCGCGAAGTCCTCGCCAAGGTCGCGGATATCGACGTTTCGGACAAGGCCTTTCCCTGGCTGACGGCGCGGCCACTGTCGATCGGCGCGGCGGGGATTCTGGCGCTGCGCGTCAATTTCGTCGGCGAACTCGGCTATGAATTCCATCATCAGATCGAGATGCAGAACTACATTTTCGATCGATTGATGGCCGCCGGCGCGTCCTTCGGCGTCAAGCCTTACGGCATTCGCGCGATGGATTCGCTGCGCCTGGAGAAATCGTACAAGCTGGTCGGCCGCGAATTGTCGATCGAATACGCGGCGTTCGAATCCGGGCTCGATCGATTCGTCGACCTCAAGAAGGGCGATTTCCTCGGCCGTGAGGCGCTGCTCGCCTGGCGCGCCAAGGGCTTCGCCAATCGGCTGGTCACGATGGAGGTGGATGCGGGCGACGCCGATGCGCGCGGCTCCGAGCCGGTGTTCAAGAATGGCGTCTCGGTCGGGCGCACGACTTCCGGCGGCTATGGCTGGCGGACCGGGAAATCGCTGGCGCTCGCCATGGTGCGGCCGGACTATGCCGAGATCGGGACGGCGCTCGACATTCAGGTGCTTGGCGAGAAGCGCCGCGCAATCGTGATCCATGACAGCCCGTTCGATCCGGAGAACGTGCGCCTGCGGGCATAACCTCTTGTCATTCCCGCGAAAGCGGGAATCCAGACGGCCTTTCAGCTTGCAATGACGGTTGGAGACTTTACGGCCGCGGAGGCCGATCATCGCAAACAGCTCTCTTGCCCAAATTTATCGCGCGGTTCGCAGCGCCGGCCTTGTTCCGCGCGGCGCATTGCGGCTGGTTGAGGCTGAGCGGCAAGGCCATCTCGCGGGCTACGCCTCGATCGTGCTGATCGGCATGGCCGGCCGCCAGGGCTGGAGCACCTTCGCCGAATCGCCTGAGCGTCGCGACGGCGCGCCGCATCCGCTCGATCGCTGGTCGCGGCGCGTGATCGACACGCTCGCCAGCGCTTTGGGCGGCCACGCCTTTTACCCTTTCGGCGGCCCGCCTTATTGGCCCTTCCAGCAATGGGCGATGCGCGCCGAGCCGCTGCATGTCTCGCCGCTCGGCATTCTGATCCATCCGGATTATGGGCTCTGGCACTCCTATCGCGGCGCGCTGGCTTTGGCGGAGGCGCTGGAAATTCCGGCGGCGGCGCCGCGGGAAAGCCCGTGCGGGGCCTGCGCGGCGCGGCCTTGCCTG
>DATGLU010000277.1:0-3046 GCA_035294045.1 Roseiarcus sp.
CGTCTTTGACCAGCGCGCGCGTCATTCAGCCTCGCCGCGAAGCCGTCCACTCAGAGGGCGTCGCTCGACGAATGGACGGCTTCGCTTCGCTCGCAATGACGGAGCGCCTTTAGAGGCCCATCTGGCCGGGCAGCCATTGCGCGAAGCTTTGCGCGAGTTCGGCGATGCGCCGGCGATAGGAGCCCATCTCGAAATTCGTCCCGCCGGTATAGTCGTAGAGCACGCTGAACAGCGGATAGACCGCGACTGTGCGGCCATCCGGCCCGACCACGATTCCCGCGCCCTGGATGTTGTCGCGCGCGGTGACGTCGCCGGCGAAGCCCGCCACGCCATTGCCGGATTCGCCAAGAAAGACGTTGTCGATCCTGACGACAAGCGTCAGCGCGGCGCGGTCGCCCGGCGCAAGACGGGCGGCGAAGGCCGCGTGCAAGGGGCCGGTTAGGGATTGCGCCATCCAGCCGGCGGTCGGCTCGCCCGAATTGGCGAGGAGCGGCGCGACATCGACGCGGATGGCTTTGAAATGCGTACCGGGCGGCAAAGGCGGCGGTGTTTCCGCTCCGCTGAGCGAACTCGCCGCGATCGCGCCCATCGCGGCGAGCGCGATCGCGACATGGCGGAAAAGCTTGATCATGGACTTCTCCTTCAGCCCTTTGAGGAGACCGAGCCCGATCACACGAACGTGACTTTCAGGATTTCGTAGCTCTTGCCGCCGCCCGGCGTGTTCACTTCGACTGTGTCGCCCTTCTTCTTGCCGATCAGAGCGCGCGCCGTCGGCGAGGTGATCGAAATGCGGCCCGACTTCACGTCGGCCTCGGTCTCGCCGACGATCTGCAGGATCTTCTCCTCGTCGGTGTCCTCGTCGACCAGCGTCACGGTGGCGCCGAACTTGACGGTGTTGCCGGACAGTTTCGACACGTCGATGACTTCGGCGCGCTGCAACTTGTCTTCGAGCTCGGCGATGCGCCCTTCGTTAAGCGACTGAGCCTCCTTCGCGGCGTGGTATTCGGCGTTCTCCGAAAGGTCGCCATGGCCGCGCGCCTCGGCGATCGCCTGGATGATGCGCGGGCGCTCGACTTGCTGCAGGCGCTGGAATTCCTCGAAAAGCTTGGAATGGCCAGCGGCGGTGATCGGAAACTTCTCCATCCTCAACCTTGCCTTGATCTGTTGCGCTCTATTTACGCGACTTCAGCGTATAACCTGCGCCCTCCCGACTGCAGGCTCGCTTTGGCGCGGAAAGCCTCGCGAACCGGTCGCTCAGGAAAAGTAATCCTGCAACGCCCTCACTTCGAGGTCGCCGCCGATATAAGCCTTAATTCCCTGAGCCGCCGCGATGGCGCCTGCTAGAGTGGTGTAATAGGGGGCCTTATGCAAGAGGGCGGCCCGGCGCAGCGAGCGTGAATCGGCGAGCGCCTGCGCCCCCTCGGTCGTGTTGAAAACGAGCTGAATCGAGCCGTTCTTGATGGCGTCGACGCAATGCGGGCGCCCTTCCGACACTTTGTTGATCTTGTGGGCCGGAAGGCCGGCGGCGGCGAGAAAGCGCTGCGTGCCCCCCGTCGCAACGATGTTGAAGCCGAGGCGGGCCAGCAGCTCCATCGTCGGAAGAATGCGCGGCTTGTCGGCGTCGCGCACGGAAACGAAGACCGTCCCTGAGCGGGGCACCGCCGCCCCGGCCCCGAGCTGGCTCTTGGCGAAGGCGACGTCGAAAGAGCGGTCGAGGCCGATCACCTCGCCGGTCGAGCGCATTTCCGGCCCGAGCACCGTATCGACGCCGGGAAAGCGGGCGAAGGGGAACACCGCCTCCTTGACGCCGACATGGCCGAGCGCGCCGAATTTCAAGTCGAAGGCGGAAAGCTTCTCGCCGGCCATGACCCGCACCGCGATCTTGGCGATCGGCCGGCCGATCACTTTGGCGACGAAAGGCACGGTGCGCGACGCGCGCGGATTGACTTCGAGGACGTAAATCTCGCCGTCCTTCAGCGCGAATTGCACGTTCATCAGGCCGCCGACCTTCAGCGCCAAGGCGAGCTTGCGGGTCTGGTCGGCGAGTTTTTCGATGGTCTCCGCGCCGAGCGAGCGCGGCGGCAGCGAGCAGGCGCTGTCGCCCGAATGAATGCCGGCCTCCTCGATATGCTCCATGATCCCGGCGACGATCGCCTCCTCGCCGTCGGCGAGGGCGTCGACATCGATCTCAACGGCGTCCGAGAGATAGCGATCGAAGAGCAGCGGATTCTTGCCGAGCACCGTATTGATCTGGCCGGTCTTGTCGTTCGGATAGCGCGCCTTGACCTCGGACGGGACTAGGCCCGGCAGCGTGCCGAGCAGGTAGTCGTCGAGCTCGCTTTGATCGCGAATGATCGCCATCGCCCGGCCGCCGAGCACATAGGACGGCCGCACCACCAAGGGCAGGCCGAGATCGGCGGCGACGAGCCGCGACTGCTCGACCGAATAGGCGATGCCGTTTTTCGGCTGCTTGAGGCCGAGCTTGTCGAGCAGGCGCTTGAAGAGGTCGCGATCCTCCGCGAGGTCGATCGAATCGACCGAGGTGCCGAGAATCGGCGCGCCGGCCTGCTCGATCGCCCGCGCCAGCTTGAGCGGCGTCTGGCCGCCGAATTGCACGATGACGCCCTTGAGCTTGCCCTGCTCGCGCTCCTTTTCGAGGATCGCGGCCACGTCCTCGACGGTGAGCGGCTCGAAATAGAGCCGATCGGATGTATCGTAATCCGTCGACACGGTCTCCGGATTGCAATTGATCATGATCGTCTCGTAGCCGGCCTCGCTCAAGGCGAAACAGGCATGGCAGCAGCAATAATCGAATTCGATGCCCTGGCCGATGCGGTTCGGCCCGCCGCCGAGAATGACGATTTTCTCGCGCGACGAAGGCCGCGCCTCGCACCCCGTCCCGCCGCCGAACGGCGCCTCGTAGGTCGAGTACATATATGCGGTCGGCGAGGCGAACTCGGCCGCGCACGTGTCGATGCGCTTGTAGACCGGAGCGACGCCGAGCGCGCGCCGCGCGGCGGCGACTTCGGGCTCAGGAACGCCGGCG
>DATGLU010000278.1:0-2341 GCA_035294045.1 Roseiarcus sp.
ACGAGCAGCGCCAGACCTACGGCCATTCGCTGGTCGCCGACCCCTGGGGCCATGTCGTGGCGAAGGCTTCGGACGGGGTTGGGCTCGTCTCAAGCCGGATCGATCCCGTAATAATCGAGAAAGTCCGGCAGATGATCCCGGTCGCTTTGCATAAGACGAAGATCGTCCGGGATTGACGCGAAGCACGCGTCGCGAAGGTCTTGACTATGATCATCGGAGAGAAAATCTCGGTAACGGGTTTCGTAACGCAGTACAAATTCATTGCGGGTCGGGTGCTCGGGGAGATCGGGCGATCCTTGGGATATGATCGAGGGCGGTTTATGCGCGGCGCAACTTTCGCTACGCTTGACCGACTGCCGACCCTCGACGAGTTCAACCCTCGTGGCTATTCGCAAGTCGCCGATCATCGCTATTTCGCGCCGAGCGGCGTCGACCCCGCTGTGTTGGGGCGAATGGCTGTCGCCAATTGGTCGCTTTTCGGCCCCAACCGCCTCATCAAGGTTTTCCCCGCCCTCCCGCACGACGAAGATAAAGATAGCGATTTTCAGTATCCGCCAGGGTTAGGCGTTCCGCAGTGGCGCATCAAAAGGGATCGACCGATTCCTGCCACCGTCGTTGCCGTTCTCAGCCGGCCTAGCGACGTTTTTAGGTTATAGCTCGCCTGACGCGCCTCCACAGCCACATGTGGGGATTCCTTCTCGCGTCGTCGTACGCCAGGCGATCATCGCGGCGGTGACTTGCGCGGCGCCGCCCAGCGCCATGGCCAGGCGCAGCCCGCCGACGCCGCCGATCAGCGCATAGGCCGCGCCGAGAATGGCGACGCCGGTCGTCGCGCCGGCCATGCGCGCGACATTGATCAAGGCCGCCGCGGTCCCCGAGCGCGCGGCGGCGACCGCGCCGACCGCGACCGCCATCAACGGCCCGGTCGCCATGCCCATGCCGATGCCGGTCAGCGCCAGGCCGATCTCGGCGCCGACAATCGACGCCGCCGAGGCGGTCGCGGCGATCAGCAGCAGCCCGGCGCCGATCACGGCGACGCCGCCCGCCGTCATCAATCGCGCGCCGAGCCGCTCGCTCAGCGCTCCGGAAAACGGCGAGGTCAGGACATAGGCGATGGCCGAAGGCGTCAGAGCGAGGCCGGCCGCCGTCGCGCTCAAGGCGCCAGCGCTGAGCCAGAACAGCGGCAGCAGGAACAAGAGACCGTACATGCCGAACGTCATGCCCAACGTCGCGGTGACCGCGCCGCGAAACTCGGCAATGCCAAACAGGCCCAAAGGGACGAGCGCCGCAGGGCCGCGCTTCCGCTCGGCCCGGAGGAAGAAGACGAAAGCGATCGCCGCGATGACAAAGGCGCCCGCCGCCGCCAGCACGGCGCGGCGCGATTCGATCGCCGCCACGGCGAGTCCGGCGAGCGCGACGGCGCCGAATATCTGGCCGGCCGCGTCGAAGGCGCGATTTTGCGGATCGGAGGATTCCGGAACCGCCCGCAAAGCCGAGATGAAAGCCGCCGCGCCGAGCGGGACGACGATCAGGAAAATGCTGCGCCAGCCGAAGCCGGCGATCAGCCAGCCGCCCAAAGTCGGCCCGATCGCAAGCGCGACGCCGTTGCAGCCCGTCCATATGCCGAGAACCCGGCCGCGCGCGGCAGGATTTGGCCAGGCGACGCGGATGATCGCGAGGGACGAGGGCAGCAGCAGAGCCGCGCCGAGCCCGGCCAGGGCTCGGCCGGCGATCAAGATCGAAATCGCGGGCGCGAAGGCGCAGAGGAGCGACGCCGCGGTAAACATCGCCGCGCCGGCCATAAAGATGCGCCGGCGGCCAACGAGATCGGCCAGCAGCCCGCCGGTCAGAAGCAAAGCGGCATAGACGAGGTTGTAGCTGTCGACCACCCATTGCAGGGCTTCGACCGGGGCGTTGAAAGCGGCGCCGATAGGCCGCGCGCCGAGATTGACGACGGACGTGTCGATCTGCGCCACAAGCACTGCGGCGCAGAGAGTCGGCAACGCCAGCCAATGGCGCTGCGGCTCGTCCTTCGAATCGAGAAACTGCTCCGGCTTGACATAATCCATGGCGGCGGCTCCGCGGAGAGGGCGAGGCGCGATCGGCGTCCCGTTTCGTCGGCCATGATCGCCTCCGAGGGCGCCGCGATGCTTCGGCCGCGATCGAAGCATTCGGCCGGAAGAGCGGTTAAAAGGGCCTCACAAAAAGTGGAGAAGGCCCATGTCGCTCCTGCCAAGCTTCGCCGCCATCGCGGCGCTGATCGCCGATCCGGCGCGCGCCGCGATGCTGATCGCCGTGCTGGACGGCCGCGCTTTGCCGGCGGGCGAGCTGGCCTACGCGG
>DATGLU010000279.1:0-2545 GCA_035294045.1 Roseiarcus sp.
ACCAGCGCTTTCCCGGCCATGTCTTCGCCTTGGCCGGCAAGCCGGACGGCCATGGCGACCGCGTGCGCTTCTCCTGGACGCTCGGCGCGCCCGACGCCGCGCCGATCGCCAAGGGCACGGATTTCGGGATCGTGGCGAGCGACGGCCGGCTGAAGGCGATCACCGGCTTCCTTGACTATGTCCAAGCCTGAACGAGCTTGCGGGGCGGCCGGTTCGGCCGCCCCGGTTCCGGCGGAGCGTTCCTCCGCTTTCTCGTCGATGCGAGCGAAGGCTTCAGCCATTAGCCGTCGTCGCGATCACAGAATCCCGCGAAGCACGGCGCGATCTCAAAATCCGTCGGCGAGACCGGCGCCGTCGCTGCGCCGCCCAAAGCCTCCGGGCCGCCCGAGGGCCGGCGCTTCATTGCCTTGTCGCCCTCATCACACTATCTAAGCGGCCCGCGAGCCGGCGTCCTCCGCGCTCGACTTTCCGGAAGGCTGCATGGCCCGCGACGTTATAGACGCCAGTCCGATCGAGTCGCGCAACGCCCTGGTCGGCTGGCTGGAGCAGGGATGCAAGCCGGCGGACACGTTCAAGGTCGGCACCGAGCATGAAAAAATCCCCTTCTACCGCGCCGACCTTTCCCCCGTTCCTTACGAAGGCGGCCGAGGGATCGAGGCGCTGCTGAAGGGCATGCAGGCGCAGCTCGGCTGGGCGCCGATCCTCGATGAGGGGCGCGTGATCGGCCTTCACGACGAGGGCGGCGGCGGCGCGATCTCGCTCGAGCCTGGCGGCCAATTCGAACTGTCCGGCGCGCCGCTCGCCACGATCCACGAGACCGCCGCCGAGCTCGACCGCCACCTCGCCGATGTCGCGAAGGTCGGCGGCGCATTGGGCGTCGGCTTTCTCGCCCTCGGCCTCAGCCCGAAATGGAGCTTGCGCGAGACGCCAATCATGCCCAAAGGGCGCTACCAGATCATGGCGCGCTACATGCCGAAGGTCGGTTCGCGCGGCCTTGATATGATGTTCCGCACCGCGACGGTGCAGGCCAATCTCGACTTCTCCAGCGAAGCCGACATGGTCAAGAAGATGCGGGTCGGGCTCGCGCTGCAGCCCTTGACCACGGCGCTCTTCGCCAATTCGCCGTTCCTCGAAGGCAAGCCGAACGGCTATCTCTCCGGCCGCTCGGAGATTTGGCGCGACACCGACAACCAGCGCGCCGGCATGCTGCCCTTCGCCTTCGAGCCGGGCATGGGGTTCGAGCGCTATGTCGATTATGCGCTCGACGTGCCGATGTATTTCGTCAAGCGCGGCGCGCATTATCACGATGTCGCCGGCGCGAGCTTTCGCGACCTCCTCGCCGGCCGCCTCGCCGCCCTGCCCGGCGAGCGCGCCACCATGTCCGACTGGGTCAATCATCTGTCGACGATCTTTCCCGAGGTGCGGCTGAAGCGCTATCTCGAAATGCGCGGCGCCGATGTCGGCCCGCGCGCGGCGATCTGCGCCTTGCCGGCTTTGTTCGTCGGCCTGTTCTACGATTCCGCCGCCTTGGACGCGGCCTTCGAGTTGATCAAGCCCTGGCGCGCCGACGATCGCCAAAAATTGCGCGACGACGTTCCCCGCCTCGCCCTCTCGGCAAAAGTCGCGGGCCGAAAGCTGGACGAGGTCGCGCGCGAGGTTCTCGCCATCGCGCGCGCCGGCTTATCGCGCCGGGCGCGGCGCGACGCGCAAGGACGGGACGAAACGATCTATCTCGCGCCGCTCGAGGACATCGTCGAAACCGGACGCGTACCGGCCGCCGATTGGCTCGCCCGCTATGCCGGCCCGTGGCGCGAAACGATCGATCCGGTTTTCAAGGAAGCGGCCTATTAAGGGCCGGCCAGCCAGCGCGGACCCTCGGCGTCGCGCACATGGACATAGATCCGCCCGGGGCCGATCGGCGTATCGAAACGAATGTCGCCCGAGACGCCTTCCTCGGCGAAGGCGCCGGCGGGCGGCGCCGGCGCATGGCCGGCCGCGGCGAAGCCGACGCCGGCGCTGATATGGCCGCTGATCCGGATGCAAGCGGACGAGCCGGCGACCGCGAAGAAGCCCGGCCCTAAAGCCGCGCAATGCGCATTGGCCGCGGCGGCGACTTTATCGCGCTCGGCGCTCGGCGGCGCCTCCTGCGCGGAGGCGGCCTCTAAAACCGCCACCGCCGCCAGCAAACCCAGACCCCAACGACCCATCCTCGCCCGCCTCTGTCCAATGTGATTCGCCGCGTTCGCCCGCGTCGTTTTGATACGCCACCGTTGAGCCGAGTTCATGGCCGCTTCGCGGCGCCGACCGCGATTTGCGTCGGTTTTTTGACGCGCCGTGGCGGTTTCGCCACAGGGCCGCTCACCGCCAGTCGCCGAGCCGCGCCTGGACGAGCGCGAGCGCCGCGACGGCGGCGGTGTCGGCGCGCAGAATGCGCGGGCCGAGCGACAGGCGGAGCACGCGCGGCAGCCGCAGAATCGCGGCGCGCTCTTCCTCGTCAAAGCCCCCTTCGGGACCGATCAGCAAAGCGAGCGGCTGGCCCCGCTCG
>DATGLU010000280.1:0-7311 GCA_035294045.1 Roseiarcus sp.
AAGATCAGGGTTGGGTCGCGCATTTCTTGATTCGCGCGCTCCGCGGCGAAGCGATCACGATTTTCGGCGACGGCAAGCAGGTTCGCGACATTTTGTACGTCGACGACGCCGTCAACGCGTATCTCGCTGCTTGGCGCAATATTGAACGGGTCAAAGGCCGCGCCTTCAATCTCGGCGGCGGCCCGGCCAACGCGGTGAGCCTCCGGACTTTGATCGCCTTCATCGAAGGACGGCTCGGCCGGCGCGTCGCGACCCGCTACGAGGCCTGGCGGCCCGGCGATCAGCGCTATTACGTCGCCAACGCCCAAGCGGCGGAGCGTGAACTCGGCCTGCGTCAGCCGCTGCCTTGGCGAGAAGGCGTCGCCCGGCTGATCGACTGGCTGCGCCGCGAAGACCTTTCATCCCCCGCCTCCGTCCGACAGAAGGAGGCGGCGGAGTGAGGACGGCGCTCGTCAATCCATCATGGCGCTTCGACCGAAGCATCTATTTCGGCTGTCGCGAACCGCATCTGCCGCTCGAACTCGGCGCGTCACGCGCCTTGCTGCAAGCGGCCGGACATGATGCGGAAATATTCGATGGTCATCTCTGCGGCCGTTCGACGGCGGAGCTTGCCGACGCGGTGGCCGCCTACAATCCCGACATGACTGTCGTCACGACCGCGCCGAGCTACCTTTTCTGGCGTTGCGCGCCGCCCGAGCTCAAAATCCCGCGCGAATTTCTCGTCGCGCTTGGCCGCCGCGGCGGCCGCCGCGTCGCGGTCGGGCCTCACGGCTCGGCGACGCCTAAAACCACTTTGCGCAAGCTCGACGCGGATGTTGTCGTCCGCGGCGAATGCGAAGAGATTGTCGCCGCTCTCGCCGATGCGACGGAGCTTGCGAAAGTTCCTTCGATCGCGTTTCCTGACGGCGACGAAATCCGCGTAACCGGCGAGCCCGCGGCCGCCCGCTTCGTCGATCTGCCGGCTCTGTTCTGGCCGGACGCGTGGATCCTCCGCCACCATCACCACCATCATCGCTTCGAGGCGGCGCCGGACGGGCCCGGCGCGGAAGTGGAGGCGTCGCGCGGCTGTCCTTATTCCTGCAGCTTCTGCGCAAAAATCGACTATCGCGACAAATATCGCCGGCGCGCCTTGCCGCCCTTGCTCGAAGAAATCGACGCCCTGATCGCGCAAGGCGCGACCTATCTCTATTTCATCGACGAGATATTCCTGCCGCAAAAGCCGCTGCTGGAGGCGCTCGTTTCGCGAAAAATCAAGTTCGGCGTGCAGACGCGGATCGATCTTTGGAAACCCGATATGCTGGACCTTCTCGGCGCGGCCGGCTGCGTATCGATCGAAGCCGGGGTCGAAAGCCTGACGGCGGAGGGCCGTGCGCATCTCGATAAGAACTGCCGGCTGTCGACCGACGAACTCGCCGATCGCCTCATCTATGCGCGCCGGCGCGTTCCGTTCGTACAGGCCAATTTGATCAAAATGCCGGACGACGATCGGGGCCTGATCGACGCTTGGCGCGAACGCTTGTCGGCGCACCGCGTCTGGGCGAACGACCCGGTGCCGCTCTATCCCTATCCGAGCTCGCCCGATTACCGGCGCCTTTGGGGCGCGCCCGACGAAAAGGCTTGGGAGCGCGCGCACGCCTATTACCTCGATCAATTCGAAAGCTTCAGCGACATTCAGGACGAACGGCCTCTTCCCCTATCGGACCTGGAGGCGCAGTGCCTCGCCCGTTGAATCCGCCGATCCGCCATCTGCTGATGACCACCGATACGGTCGGCGGCGTCTGGACCTACGCGCTCGATCTTTCCCGCGCGTTGGCGCGGCGCAGCGTCTCCATTACGCTCGCGGTTCTCGGGCCTAGGCCCTCCGACGCGCAACGGCGCGAAGGCGAGAGCGTCAAGGGCCTCAAGCTCGTCTTGACGGACGCGCCGCTTGACTGGTTGAGCGACGAGCCTGATGCGGCGCGCGGCGCGTCTGCGCTGCTCTCGGCGCTGGCGAGGGATCTAAGCGTCGACCTCGTCCAATTGAACGGCGCGCCCTTCGCCGCCGAGGCTGAATATCCCGCGCCCGTCGTCGCGGCGCATCACTCGTGCCTCGCCACATGGTGGGCGAGCGCCAAACACGGCCCGCCGCCGCCGGAATGGCGATGGCGCGCCGATCTCGTCCGTCGCCATCTCGAAGCGGCGGACCGGGTCGTCGCGCCGAGCGCCGCTTTCGCCGCGCTCACGACAGCGATGTATGGCCTGAGCAGGCGCATCGACGTCGTTCACAACGGTCGCTCGCGGAGCGGCTTGGCGCCGGTCGACAAAGCCCTCGATGCGCTGTTCACCGCTGGCCGCTTGTGGGACGAAGGCAAGAATGTCGCGACGCTCGATCGCGTCGCGGCCGCGGTCGATGCGCCGTTTTTTGCTGCCGGGCCGCTCGCCGGGCCGAACGGGACCAAGGTCGATTGCCGCAACCTCCAAACCCTCGGCGAGCTCAGCGGCGATGCTGTGCGCGCCTGGCTAGCCAAGAGGCCCATCTTCCTCTCAAGCGCGGTTTACGAGCCGTTCGGCCTGACCGCATTGGAGGCGGCGCAGGCCGGTTGCGCGCTGGTTCTCGCCGACATTCCGAGCTTCCGCGAATTGTGGGACGGCGCCGCGCTTTTCGCGCCGCCCCGCGACCACGCCGCCTTCGGCAAAGCCGCAACGGCGCTCCTTGACGATCGGCTCCTCCGCCGACGCATGGAGCGCGCCGCGCATGAGCGCGCGCGCCGCTACGGCCTCGAAGCGATGGGCGCGCGTATGATCGCTCTCTATGAAGAGCTCGTCAGAGCGGGCGCGCCGGCGCCGGACGACCGGGAGCGCGCCGCGTGAAAATCGCCTATTTCACGCATTCTCTCGCCTCGTGCTGGAACCACGGCAATGCGCATTTCCTGCGCGGCGTGTTGCGCGAGCTTCTCTTTTCGGGCCATGACGTCGCCGCCTTCGAACCGCAGGGCGCCTGGAGCCTGGCGCAATTGCTGCGCGACCATGGCGAAGACGGCCTGACGCCCTATCGGCAGGCCTATCCTGAACTTTCGTCGGTTCCCTATTCCCGCGATATCGATTTGGAAGCCGCGCTGGCCCGCTGCAGCCTCGTCGTCGTCCACGAATGGAGCGAGCCTTGGCTTGTCGCCGCGATCGGCGCATTGCGCCGACGCGGGGCGACATTCACGCTGCTCTTTCATGACACGCATCATCGAGCGGTCAGCGATCCGCAAGCGATCCGCGCCTTCGACCTGAACGGCTATGACGGCGTGCTCGCCTTCGGCGAAGCGCTGGCCGCCGTCTATCGGCGCTGGGGCTGGGGCGGGCGCGCGTTCGTCTGGCATGAGGCGGCCGATACCCGCCTCTTCCATCCGCCAAGCCGCGAGCAACCGCGGCGCGGCCTGGTCTGGATCGGCAATTGGGGCGACGACGAGCGTTCGGCGGAGCTTGAGGAATTCCTGCTCGCCCCCGCGCAGAGCGCGAACCTGCCGCTCGACATTTTCGGCGTGCGCTATCCCGCGGAAGCGCAAGCCATGCTGCAGCGCTACGGCGCCAGGCTTCGCGGCTGGCTGGCTAACGCGCTCGTACCTTCTGTTTTCGCCCAAAGCCTCGCGACAGTTCACGTGCCGCGCCGCTTTTACGCGCAAAAATTGCCCGGCATTCCGACAATTCGCGTCTTCGAGGCGCTGGCCTGCGGCGTGCCGCTGCTTTCAGCGCCCTGGTCCGATGCGGAGGCTTTGTTCCGGGAGGGCGAAGACTATCTCGTCGCCCATAATGGGACGGAGATGACCACTCATATGCGAGCCGTCGCCAAGGATGCCGATTTACGGGCTACTCTGGCCAGAAATGGCCTTGCCGCGATTCGGGCGCGCCATAGCTGCGCGCATCGAGCGTCCGAACTCTTGCAGATCGCCGCGCGCATCAAGCAAGGCGCCGCTTTGGAGACTGCTTGATATGAAAATCGCGTTCTACGGGTCGAGCCTGCTTTCTTCCTATTGGAACGGCGCGGCGACCTATTACCGCGGCCTATTGCGCGATCTGGCCCGCCGCGGCCATGAGATCACATTCTACGAGCCCGACGCGTTCGAGCGCCAGCAGCATCGCGACATCGAGCCGCCCGCCTGGGCGAAGGTCGTCGTCTATGACGCCGCAAAAGACGCCATGCGCCGCGTCGTCGCCGAAGCCGCGAAGGCCGACGTCGCAATCAAGGCGAGCGGCGTCGGCGTTTTCGACGAGGAGCTCCTTGCCGGCGTGATGGCGGCGGCGAGCCGCCGCGCGATCCGCGTCTTTTGGGACGTCGACGCGCCGGCGACGCTCGCGGAAATGCGACAGGCGCCGGATCATCCGGTTCGCCGCGCTCTGCCCGATCTCGACGTTGTCTTGACCTATGGCGGCGGCCCGCCGGTCGTCGAGGCCTATCGCGCGTTCGGCGCGGCGTATTGCGCCCCGATCTACAACGCGCTCGATCCGGCGACGCATTATCCCGTCGCGCGCGACGAGCGCTTTGCTTGCGATCTTGCTTTTCTCGGCAACCGCCTGCCCGACCGAGAGGCGCGCGTCGAGAATTTCTTCTTGGCGGCGGCGGCGCTCTCGCCGAAGCGCCGCTTCCTCATCGCCGGCAATGGGTGGGACGCCAAGCCTCTGCCGGGCAATGTGCGGTCGCTCGGACATGTCTATACGCGCGATCACAACGCTTTCAACGCGACGCCGCGCGCCGTGCTCAACATCGCCCGCGACAGCATGGCCGAAACCGGCTATTCGCCGGCGACGCGGGTCTTCGAGGCCGCCGGCGCGGCCGCCTGCCTCATCACCGACGCCTGGCGGGGATTGGATCTGTTCCTGGCGCCCGAGAAGGAGATCCTGGTCGCCCGGGACGGGCGGGACGTCGCGGCGCATCTTGAGCGCCTCACGGAAGAAATCGCCCGCCGGATCGGCCAGGCCGCGCGGCGGCGCATCCTCTTAGAGCACACCTACGAGCGGCGCGGCGCGGAAGTCGACGCGATTTTGAAGCGCATTGCGCGGACGAAAGCGGAAAGGAGCGCGGCGTGAGCAGGCGGCTGCGCGTCGTCGTCATCGGCCTCAGCCTCTCCTCCTCATGGGGCAATGGTCACGCGACCACCTATCGCGCCCTGCTGGGCGCTTTCGCCAAGCTCGGTCACGATATCGTTTTCCTAGAACAGGACCAAGCTTGGTACGCCGATCACCGCGACCTCGCCAAGCCGGACTTTTGCCGACTCTACTTTTATCGCGACCTCGCGCGCCTCCAGGCGTTCCGCAGGCTGATCGCCGAGGCCGACGCGGTCATCATCGGCTCCTATGTCGCCAATGGCGCCGCGCTCGGCCGCTGGGTGCACGGATTCCGCCGCGGCGTAACCGCATTCTACGACATCGATACGCCGGTCACTCTGGCCAAGCTCGAGCGCGGCGAATGCGATTATCTCGCGCCCGATCTGATCCCTTTCTACAATCCCTATCTCTCCTTTAGCGGCGGCCCGGCGCTGAAGACGCTGGAAGAAGGCTACGGCGCGCCGGCGGCCCGCGCCCTTTATTGCACGGCGGACGAGACATTCTATCGCCCGCTCGCCCTGCCGCCGCGTTTCGATCTCGGTTATCTCGGCACCTATAGCGCCGACCGGCAGCCCGCTTTGGAGCGGCTGCTGATCGAGACGGCGCGGCGCGCGCCGCGTCTCAGCTTCGTCGTCGCCGGTCCGCAATTTCCCGACGCGATCGCCTGGCCCGACAATGTCGAGCGCTTTCAGCATGTCGGCCCCGCAGATCATCCGGCTTTTTATGCGAGCTGCCGCTTTTGCTTGAACGTCACGCGAGCCGATATGGCGCGCCTGGGCTTCAGCCCGAGCGTTCGCTTGTTCGAAGCGGCCGCTTGCGCCAGCCCGATCATCTCCGACCGCTGGCCAGGGATCGAAAGCCTCTTTGCGCCGGGTCGCGAAATATTGCTTGCCGACAAAACCGAGGAGGCGCTCGCCATCTTGCTGAAGATGAGCGAGACGGATCGTCGCGCTCTCGGCAAAGCGGCGCGGCGGCGGTTGCTGGACGCGCACCGGGCCAGCCATCGGGCGAAAGAATTGGAGCGCCATCTCATCGAGGCGCTCGACCGGGCGCGCGACGGCGTGGGCGGCCGCGCTCGCTTTGCCGCGACCCTGGCGCTGCGCTGCAAGGCCGCGCCCGCCGCACCCGAGGCGACCGCTCTGCGCAACTGAAAGCAACCGGCCGACATCGCGCCGGCGCAGGCAGCGGAACGTCGCGGGCATTCTCCTGTTCTTGACTGGCGACGCCGCGACGCATTCGCGGCCATTTGCAACGAGGGTTGCAAGGCCCGACTCATGCGTTTGTTGGATCTCCTGTTCGGCGCCCGCCTCGCCAATCGCGACTATGGCGAACGCAAGATCGGAGCGTTCGAAGGCCTGCCGGCCATGGGGCTCGACGGGCTCGGCTCCTCCGCCTATGGGCCGGAAGCCGCGCTCGCCATTCTCATTCCGCTCGGCGCCGCCGGCTCCGGCTATATCCAAGCCATCATGGCGCCGATCATCGCGCTGCTGATGATCCTGTTCGTCTCCTACTGGCAAACGATTCGCGCTTACCCCAACAATGGCGGCTCCTACATCGTCACGAAGGAAAATCTTGGAACGAATGTCAGCCTGCTTGCCGCGGCGGCTTTGATGATCGACTACGTCCTCAACGTTGCGGTCGGTATTTCCGCCGGCATCGGCGCGCTCGTTTCTGCGGTTCCCGTTCTCCAACCCTACATTCTTCCCCTTTGCCTGGGCGTCTTGGTCTTGGTTACTGCGGTCAATTTGCGCGGCACGCTCGACGCAGGCCGAGCCTTCGCGGCGCCGACATACGTCTTCATTGCGTGCTTCGTCGTCGTCATCGCGATCGGCGTCGCCAAAGCGATTCTTGCCGGCGGGCATCCGTCGCCGGTCTCGCCGCCGCCCGCCCCGCCGCCGGCGACCGAAACTCTGAGCTGGTGGCTTCTGGCGCGCGCCTTCGCGAGCGGCTGCACGGCGATGACCGGCGTCGAGGCGGTGAGCAACGGGATGAGCGCCTTTCGCGAGCCGCCGGTCAAATACGGCCACCGGACGCTCGGCGCAATCGTCGTCACGCTCGCCGTGCTGCTCGCCGGCGTCGCCTACTTGACCAATGCCTATCACATCACGGCGATGGATCAGACGCAGAGCGGCTACCGGAGCGTCTTGTCCCAGCTTGCGAGCGCCGTCATTGGCGAGAACGTCTTCTATTACGTCGCGATCGGATCGCTGCTGAGCGTCCTCGTCCTTTCGGCCAATACGA
>DATGLU010000281.1:0-2356 GCA_035294045.1 Roseiarcus sp.
GATCGGCACGGCTGGCGGCACCGGCCATGTCATGGAATATGCCGGCGAGGCGATCCGCGCCCTGTCGATGGAAGGGCGGATGACGATCTGCAACATGTCGATCGAGGGCGGCGCGCGGGCCGGCATGGTCGCGCCCGACGAGAAGACGTTCGCCTTCCTCAAGGATCGGCCGAAGGCGCCGAAAGGCACGCTCTGGGAGGAGGCGGTCGCCTATTGGGAGACGCTGCGCTCCGACGACGGCGCCGAGTTCGACAAGGAGGTGCGGCTCGACGCCGCCAAGCTGCCGCCGATCGTCTCCTGGGGCACCAGCCCGCAGGACGTGGCGTCGGTGACCGGCAAAGTGCCGCGGGTCGAGGACGGCGCGACCGAGCAGAAGCGCGCCTCGATCAAGCGCGCGCTCGACTATATGGGCCTCAATGGCGGCGAGAAGATCACCGACATCAAGCTCGACCGGGTCTTTCTCGGCTCGTGCACCAATGGCCGCATCGAGGATTTGCGCGCCGCGGCCAAGATCGTCGAAGGCCGCAGGGTGGCTGAGAGCGTCAACGCCATGGTCGTGCCCGGCTCCGGCCTGGTGAAGGCGCAGGCGGAAGCAGAAGGGCTCGACAAGATTTTCAAGGAAGCCGGCTTCGAATGGCGCGAGCCCGGCTGCTCGATGTGCCTCGCGATGAACCCGGACAAGCTCGCGCCCGGCGAGCGCTGCGCCTCGACCTCGAACCGCAATTTCGAAGGCCGGCAGGGCTACAAAGGCCGCACGCATCTGGTGTCGCCGATCATGGCCGCCGCCGCCGCGATCGCCGGCCGCTTCGTCGACGTGCGCGAGTGGCGATAACCCCTCGCCCCGCGCAGCGGGGAGAGGGTGGCGGCGAAGCCGCCGGGTGAGGGGCGGCGCTGAGTCTGGGATTAGCGATTCACAAGGCGCGTACCTTTCGAGGCCTGCGCCGCCCCTCATCCGGCCCTTCGGGCCACCTTCTCCCCGCGAAGCGGGGAGAAGGGATTCTCGGCGCCAAATTTGCGCTTGAACACGCAACTTCTTAGTTGCATATTGCAGCCATGAGCATGGACGCGGTTTTCAAGGCGCTGGCCGATCCGGTCAGGCGGCGCTTGCTGGACAGGCTCCATGCCCGGAACGGGCAGACATTGGGCGAGCTTTGCCACGGCCAGGACATGACGCGCCAGGCGGTGACCAAGCATCTCGCCGTGCTCGAACAGGCCGGCCTCGTCGCGACGCAGAAGCGCGGCCGCGAGAAGCTGCATTACCTCAATCCGGTCCCGATCCACGACATCGCCGAACGCTGGATCGGCAAATACGAGCGCTCGCGCCTCGGCGCGCTCGCCGACCTGAAGCGGAGCCTGGAGGCGCGGCGCGACGAGCCGTAAGGCCCTGATCGAAGGCGGCGCAATTTGTCATGGCGCAATGCCAAAATAACGTGACTCGGCGGGCCCGGCGCGGGATAGGTTGCCCTACCGGCGCCGTCATTGCGAGCGAAGCGAAGCAATCCCGGAATCGCGGCGGTTCCCTGGATTGCTTCGCCGCTGCGCTCCTCGCAATGACGGGGCGTATCATTCGCGGGGGCATGTCAATGAGCGAGGCGGCTTCGGCCAGCGAGGAGACGCCGCGGCGGCGCCGGCGCGGCGTCGAGCGGGCCGCCGCGCCGGCCGCGCCGCGCGGCCAGCCGAAATTGCCGTTCAAGCCGGTCGATCTGCTCTCCGCCGACGAATTGGAGGCGATCCACCAGGCGTCGCTGCAGGTCCTCAAAGAAATCGGCATGGATTTTCTCCATGCCGAGGCCAAGGCCATGCTCAAAGCGGCCGGCGCCGATGTCGATCCGAATTCCGATCGCGTCCGGTTCGATCCGGCTCTGGTCGAGGCGCAGATCGGCAAAGCGCCGCGCGAATTCATCCTGCACGCCCGCAACCCGGCGCGCGACCTGACGATCGGCGGCGCCTTCACCGCCTTCGGCTCGGTCGCCAGCGCGCCCAATTCCTTCGATCGCGACGGCGGCCGCCGGCCGGGCAACCATCGCGATTATCAGAACTTCATCCGGCTCGGCCAGACCTTCGATTCGATCCATCTCTGGGGCGGCTATCCGGTCGAGCCGGTCGACCTGCACGCTTCCGTGCGCCATCTCGACGCGATATTCGACCTGCTCACCCTCTCCGACAAGCCGATCCACGCCTATAGCCTCGGCCGCCAGCGCAATATCGACGCGATCGAGATGGTCCGCATCGCGCGCGGGATCGACGACGAGACGCTGGAGCGCGAGCCCTCGCTCTTCACCATCATCAATTCGTCCTCGCCCCTGCGGCTCGACACGCCGATGATCGAGGGGATCATCCAGATGGCGCGGCGCAA
>DATGLU010000282.1:0-4348 GCA_035294045.1 Roseiarcus sp.
CGGCAGAATCCGGACAGGATTTCGCAGAGCTTTCGCGATTTCGTCGAAGAGCGCTTGCCCGCCGACGTCAAGGCGGAATTCATCGCTCACGCGTCGAGCCCGGCGATTTCGGTGGCGACGAAGAGCGAGGCCTTGCGCCGCGCGCGCCGCGCGCTGGAGAGCGAATGGGGCAAGCCGGCTTTGCTGATCGGCTCGGGCGGCTCGATCCCGATCGTCGGCGCGTTCAAGCGCGAGTTGAGCATGGACGCGCTGCTCGTCGGCTTCTCGCTCGACGACGACAAGGCGCATTCGCCGAACGAGAAATACGAGCGCTCGTCCTTTCATAAAGGCGCGCGCTCCTGGGCGCGCATCCTGGCGGCGCTCGCGGCGTGAGCGAGCGGCCTTGACGGACAAACCCGGCGTCGGCTGCGGCGCGGCGATTTTGCGCGACGGTCGCATCCTGCTGGTTGAGCGCCGCAAGATTCCCGAGGCTGGCCATTGGAACTTGCCCGGCGGCAAGGTCGATTTCCTCGAGCCGGTCGAGGCGGCGGTCAAGCGCGAGATCAGGGAGGAGATCGGCGTCGAGGTCGCGCTTGAGGCGATGCTGTGCGTGACCGAGATGATCGGAATCGACGGCCAGCATTGGGTTTCGCCGATCTATCGCGCGACGATCGGGAAAGGCGAGCCGGTCAATTGCGAGCCGGACAAGATCGCCGCGATCGGCTGGTTCCCGCTCGACGCGCCGCCCTCGCCGCTCGCGCAAGGCGCGAAGGACGCGATCGCAGCGCTGCTGGGACGTACTTCCCCTCTCCCGAAGGGAGAGGGGCAGGGTGATGGGGTACGGCGTTGCAGAACGACGTACTTCGGTATGAAAGTACGTAACTTTCCTTCTGCGGTACCCCTCACCCCCGGCCCCTCTCCCTTTGGGAGAGGGAGAAGTGCGCGCTGGTCTCTTCCGCAACGGCGTCGTATACCCCTTGCGTCAATCGAGGAGACAAAGGATGTCGGCCGTCGTGATCATTGCGCTTTCCCTCCACGCCCTTTCGGCGGTCTTCTGGGCCGGCTCGACTTTCGCGCTCGCCCGCGACCCGAAGCTCGGCGGCGAGGCGCTGTTCCGCCCGCAAATGGGCGCCGCAATTGTCGCGGTGCTGACCGGCGCTTATCTCTGGCATTTGCTGCATGAGGGCGGCTTCGGACCGGTCGAAGGCGCGCTGGCTTTCGGCGCGCTTTGCGCCATCGCCGCGGCGGGCGTGCAAGGCGTGCTGGTCGGCGGCGCCAGCCGGCGGCTGCGCCAAGGCGCCTTGCCGGAGGCCGAAGCGGCCGGGCGGATCGCCCTCGGCGAGCGCATCGCCGCGATTCTCCTCGCCATCACGCTGATCTGCATGGTGTCGGCGCGTTACATCTGAGCCGCGGGGCCGGCGCCGCATTGACGCCGGCGTTTTCAGCCTTACATGACGGCTCACGCATTGGCGGGCGGCCCGTCCGCTGATACGACCGTATTGTCATGGCGGAACCTCAGACCAATCGAAGGCTCGCGGCGATCCTCGCCGCCGACGTGGTCGGCTATTCGCGCCTGATGGGCGCCGACGAGGCGGGCACGCTCGCCGCGCTCAAGCATTTCCGCGAAAACCTGTTCAATCCGGCCGTCGCGGCCCATAACGGCCGGGTCGTCAAGCTGATCGGCGACGGGACTCTCGTCGAATTCATCAGCGTCGTCGACGCCGTCGAATGCGCGATGGCCGTGCAGAACGCCGTCGCCGCCCGCGTCCTGCCGCCCGGCGCGCCGGCCATCCAATTGCGCATCGGCGTCAATCTCGGCGATGTGATCATCGACGGTGACGACATTTACGGCGACGGCGTCAATGTCGCGGCGCGGCTCGAGCCGCTCGCCGAGCCAGGCGGGGTCTGCATCTCCTCGATCGTCCATGAAAGCGTCGGTAACCGCATCGACGGCTCATTCAGGGATTTCGGCCAGGTCCAGGTCAAGAATATCGACCGGCCGATCGCGATCTGGAAATGGCGCCCGGGCGAGGCCGGCGCCGCGCCGGCCAAGAAGCCGGAGCGCGAGGTCAAGAGCGCGGCGCCGCCGATCGCCGTGCTGCCTTTCGACAACATGTCGGGCGATCCCGGCCAGGATTATTTCAGCGACGGCGTCGCCGAGGACATCATCACCGACCTCGCCAAGATCGCCGGCCTCATCGTCATCGCCCGCAATTCGAGCTTCGCCTATAAGGGCAAGAAATTCGATGTGAGGGACATCGCGCGCGAGCTCAATGTCCGCTTCGTGCTCGAGGGCAGCATCCGGCATGCCGGCAATCGCGTGCGCGTGACCGCCCAGCTCATCGATGCGACAAGCGGCGCGCATCTCTGGGCCGAGCGCTACGACCGCGACTTGACCGACATTTTCGCCGTGCAGGACGACCTGACCCAAAGGATCGTCGGCGCGCTGAAAGTGACGCTAAGTCCTGCGGAGAAGGCGCGAATCGCCGATTCCGGCGCGCCCGCCAACGCCGCGGCGCATGACCGCTTCATGCGCGCCCGCGAGCTTCTGCTCGGTTCGACGCAGAATCGCGAAACGTTCGAGCAAGCGGTGGCGACGCTGAGCCAAGCGGTCGAACTCGATCCGAACTACGCCCAAGCCTATGCCGGCCTCGCCTGGGCCTATGTGCTCGACTACACGAATCAGTGGAGCGACGAATCCGGCCGCGCCCTCGATCACGCCAGACGCTACGCGGATCAGGCGGTGGCGACCGACCCGCGCGAGCCGCTCGCCTATTTCGCCAGCGCCATGGTGGCGGGGCGTCAGCGCGATTTCAAGCGCGCCGTCGCCGACGCCAACGCCGCTCTGGCGCTCAGCCCGAATTTCGCGCCGGCGCGCGGCCTGATGGCGAGCTTCGAATTGTTCGCTGGCCGGCCGCTCGAGGCGATTGCGCAGATGGAGCGCAATATGCGGCTCGATCCGGTGGTCAGCCAGCAGGGCCTCCAATTCCTCGGCCTCGCCTATCTGGTCGCCGGCAAATACGAGACCGCGGCGTTGGTCTTCAGGCAGCGGCTCGTCCTCGCGCCAGGCTCCGATTCGGCCCGCTCCTGCCTCGCCTCGGCGCTCGGCCATATGGGTCAGATCGAGGAGGCGCGCCGCGTCTGGGACGAGCTCAAGGCGATCAACCCGAATTATTCCTTCGCCGGCCATATGGGCCGGCTGCCGTTCGAGCGCGACGAGGACGTGAAGAGAATCGCCGAGGGCCTGACGAAAGCGAGCCTGCCGATCGATTGAGGTACGTGCCATCCCGCGAAAGAAGGAATCCATAGAGCCGCGGCGCCCGAAGGCGGCTTAAGTCTAGATTCCTGCTTGCGCAGGAATGACATTTCCTCGAAATTTCCAGCTCAGACGCGCAAGGCGAGGAGCGAGGGCCGATATGTCCACCTGGTCGCAGACGTTCACCTATCTCGACGGCGAATGGTTCGATGGCAATAAGCCGATCATCGGGCCGCGCACGCACGCTTTCTGGCTCGGCTCCAGCGTTTTCGACGGCGCCCGCGCCTTCGAGGGGGTGACGCCCGATCTCGACCAGCATTGCGCCAGGCTCAACCGCTCGGCCAAGGCGATGTGGCTGAAGCCGATCATGAGCGACGAGGCGATTGTCGAGCTCGCCCGCGAGGGCGTGAGGAAATTCGCCAAAGACGCGGCGCTCTATATCCGGCCGATGTACTGGGCCGAGCGCAGCGGCGCGACCTCGGTGCCGCCGGACCCGGAATCGACGCGCTTCTGCCTGACGATCTACGAGGCGCCGCTGCCCAAGCCGACCGGCATCGCGATCACCCGCTCGCCCTATCGCAAGCCGACGGCCGAGACCATGCCGATCAACGCCAAGGCCGGCTGTCTGTACCCGAACAACGCCCGGGCGCTGATGGAGGCCAATTCGCGCGGCTTCGACAATTGCATTCTCGCCGACATGCTCGGCAATGTCGCCGAACTCGCCACCGCAAACATTTTCATGGCGAAAGACGGGATCGTCTACACGCCCGCCGCCAATGGCAGCTTCCTCAATGGCGTGACGCGCCAGCGCGTCCTGAAACTGCTGCGCGAAGCCGGGCAGGAAGCGCGCGAGACGACGCTGAGTTTCGAGGACTTCGATACGGCCGACGAGATTTTCTACGTCGGCAATTTCGGCAAGGTCGCGCCGGTGCGCCGGCTCGACAGCCGCGACCTGCAGCCAGGCCCGCTGTACCGGAAGGCGCGCGAGCTCTATTGGGAATACGCCCATTCCGGGTGAGGCGGCGCGAAGAGGAACCGAGTACGTACCTTCAAAGCGCAGCCCAAATCCTCCCCCGTGGAGCGAAGCGGAACGGGGGAGGGGGACCGGCCGAA